>NZ_CDXDFU010000083.1:0-11585 GCF_978017985.1 Schwartzia sp. (in: firmicutes)
AAGTATAGTAATGTATTTGCCGCAGAGAGATGGTATCGTAATTTTGCAGCTGCGAATGGTATTGTTATTATAGGAGGATACAATCCCTCATCAATAGGACTTGATAATAAAGCGTTTTTTGACGGAATGCACATGAGAAGAGGAGCACAAAGTGAATATGTGCAAAAGGCATTAACCGAATTGAATTTATGAGGCTACACAAATAATAAAATCCCTGTTCTTCGAAGATACGAGGAACAGGGTTTATTTTTACCATTCTTTCGGCACGCGGTCATCATCTGCCTGCACGAACATGGAGGCGATGGAGTGTGTCAGGGGGCGCTTTGTGCCGTCGGGCATTTTTTCAAATATGTCGCAGGTGAGCACGATAGTTGAGTGTCCTCTGTGCTTCACATGAGCTTCAGCCCATGCGGTATGTCCTGCCTGCAGGTTTGAAATAAAGTCTGTTGTGATGTTCAGGGTGACTGTCCGCGCGCCTACTGTGCAGCAGGCAACTCCTACGGCTGTGTTAGCCAGAGTGTTCAGGGCGCCGCCGTGAACGAAGCCCGTGAGGTTCGTGTGAACCTCTTTTGCTATATCCATGTGAAGATGAGATACACCGCATTCCACATCATCTATGATGATGCCGCAGTGTTTAACAAATTCGTTGGTGCTGAATATATCCTGTATTATTCTCAGGCAGGTTTCCTTATCCAATGCAGGCGCTCCCTTCGTCCCATAAATCGGTGAAATTTTCATCGGTTCTCTTTACAAACATGGTTGCCGTGCCTTCACAGAGAAGCGCGCCGCTGTCGGAGACGGCTTCGAACTTCATGACGATGGTACGGTTTCCGTTGTGAAGGATTCGCGTTTCCGCGTGGGCTGTGTCTCCTTCGCGGATATTTTTTATGTAGCTGAGGGCAATATTCTGAGTGACGACATCTTTTCCCAGGGTGCGTCCCGCAACGCCGCACAGATTGTCCACGAGGGTTTCGAGGGCGCCGCCGTGCAGATAGCCTGCCATGTTCACAAGCTCAGGGCGGACCAGCATGTGGCTCTTTGCCCAGCCGGGCCCCGCGTCGTCAATGACTATATCCAGGAGCCGCACAAAGGGATTCGTATGATACAGTGCCCGGAGTTTTTCCAAGATAATCTTTTTTTCCAAAATGATTCGCCCTCCCATACAATCTTACTATATTATACACTGAATTGAGAAAATTTCCTTCAATAAAATATAGCAAAGGTTATGTTAATTTATGTTAAAAAATTTATATAAATATAATAGAGCACCTTATAGGAATATATTCACAGAAAAAATAATTTGATTTTAAGATTTGATACAGCTAAAAATATTTTCCTTAAAAAATCAAGGAAAATGATAGTTTGAAACCGATAATTTTATGGGCATTAGGTACTACTATAAATGGATATAATACAAATATCCTAAAAAATATGCGATATTTATATTGAATAACAAATAGTTATATTATATAATTCATGTATAGACGTTTTATATGGAAAGGGAGGAAGAGATATGTTTTCTAGTATCAGGGCAAGGTTCCTCACGGTCCTTTTGCCGTTGTTTATCGTGTGTTTCGTCATATTGACCGCGATTAGTTACTACATCTCGAACAATGCGCTTGTTGAAGACGCAGACATGCTCGCCCGCGCAACTGTAGGGCAGGCAGGTAAAGAACTCGAAAAAATCATGCAGGAGAAGGAAATCCGTTTGGATGAGCTTTCAAAGCACCCAATCATTCATAACGGTACGCGTGAACAGCGCGTAGCTGTACTGGCTGACATGAAGACCCGCACCAAGGGTTTTGCGATGCTGGCGTACGTTGATGCCGCAGGTCATGCTATCAGCGACAAGAATGTTGACATGGAGCGCGGTTCCCGTGAGTATTTCAAAACCGCAATGTCCACGGGCAAGCCGGTTATGACGGGTCCGTCCGTTTCCGGTACCACAGGAAAGCTTATTACTATTCTCGCATATCCGGTTCTTGAGAACGGCCGTGCAGTAGGCGTTGTGTTCGGAACGGTTGAGCTTGAGGCTCTGTCGGATATCATGGGCGAATTCAAGTTCATGGATACGGGTTATGTTTATGTTGCAGATGAAAGCGGTATCTGCATTGGTTACAAGCAGCTTCCTGATGCAGTCGGCAAGCTGAATCTTACGGTTACAAACAAGGAGCAGCCCCTTGACCAGCGTCTTCTCGACGGATTTGCTCAGGCGCTCTCCACGGATAAGACAGTTTCTACGTATTACAAGACTCGTAAGGGTGTCCTGAACAAGGCTGTTATGTCGCCGGTTCATATGGACGGCCGCCGCTGGGTTGCTATTGCCTGCGCTCCGGTAAAAGAGGTTGAGGCAGCATCTTCTATGCTTCTCAAGGCAATGATTGGTATTTCTATTGTTACGATTCTCGTCGCAGTAGCAGTTATCTTCATGTTCGCGAAGAGAGTTTCCGATCCGGTCAAGGCACTCCTTGAGGAATGCCGTATCATCAATGGCGGTGATCTCCGTCAGGATCGTGTTGTTGTTGAATCCAACGACGAAATCGGTGAGCTGGCAGAGGGCTTCAATGATATGCGCCGCACAATGCGCAAGCTCCTGACAGGCATCCACGAAAAATCCGAGAGTGTTGCGTCCTCCAGTGAGGAGCTGACGGCAGCAGCTCATCAGTCTGCAGAGGCTGCAAACCAGGTAGCAGGCTCCATTACGGAAATCGCTGCAGGTGTTACGGAGCAGTCCCATGATGCTGAGAACGCAAACAACATTGCGGGCAGAATGGCAGAGGTTGCTCTTAATATTGCTGACCGCACAGAGGCTCTTGCAAAGGATACTCATTCTGCTGTTGAGCAGGTATCCAGCGGACGTGCATCCATCCAGCAGGTTGTCCATCACATGGATACCATTAACGAAGCAACGGAAACGGTTCAGAAATCCATCGAGCAGCTTGCTAAAGGCTCCGAGGAGATCCGTTCTATCGTCGAGCTCATCACAAGCATTGCAGAGCAGACGAACCTCCTTGCACTCAACGCTGCTATCGAGGCTGCGCGTGCAGGTGAGCATGGCCGCGGATTTGCGGTTGTCGCTGACGAAGTCAGAAAACTGGCTGAGGAATCCGGTAAATCTTCCAAACAGATTGCTGACCTGGTTGCTCAGAACAATATTGATATGCAGAAAGCTGTCGAAGCCGGCAAAGCAGGTACAGACAGCGTACAGAACGGCCGCGAGGCAGTTTCTTCCGCAGACGAAGTCTTCGCAAATATCAGCGGAGCTATCACAACGCTGGCAGACGGTGTCAGCGAGGTTTCTTCCAGTGTTCGTGTAATGGCTGACCAGTCTCAGGAAATGCGCCAGTCCATGGATTCCATCAAGGATATCAGCACGAAGAACTCCGAAGAGGCTCAGACTGTCTCGGCAGCAACAGAAGAGCAGTCCGCTTCCATGCAGGAAGTTGCATCTGCAAGCCGCAGCCTTGCATCGCTGGCTGATGAGCTTAAAGGCGCTGTTGATAAGTTCAGAGTTTAATACAGATAATACTAAAACATCCGTGCCCAAGTGGCACGGATGTTTTTTACCCCATTTTTAAGATAAAATGTTGGAGAAAGGTGGTATTATATAGGTAGACTCTCTTCAGGAGATGGAAAAATGCAGATATTTCATAACGACTGGGAAGTGCCTTTGAAGGCTGAGCTTGAGCAGCCGTACTACCGCGAGCTGAGAAACTTTTTGATAGCGGAGTACCGCACGCAGAAGATTTTCCCTGATATGTATGATATTTTCAACGCGCTGCACTATACGTCGTTGGAGGATACGAAGGTTGTCATTCTCGGGCAGGATCCTTACCATGAGCCGGGACAGGCTCACGGGCTGAGCTTTTCCGTTAAGCCGGGAGTACCGCCTCCGCCGTCCCTTATAAACATTTTCAAGGAGCTTTCTACGGATTTGGGCTGTACCGTGCCCAACAACGGGTGCCTGAAGCCGTGGGCTGACCAGGGAGTGCTGCTTCTGAACACCGTGCTCACAGTACGCGCGCACAAGGCAAACTCTCACCGTGGCAAGGGCTGGGAGATTTTTACGGACCGTATAATCTCCATTCTCAACGAAAGGGAAAAGCCTATGGCTTTTATCCTATGGGGACGTCCCGCGCGAATGAAAAAATCCATGATAACCAATCCGAAGCATTTTATTGTGGAATCTCCGCATCCGAGTCCACTGTCGGCGTACGCCGGATTCTTCGGAAGCCGCCCATTTTCGCGGGTAAATGAGTTTCTGGTAAAAACGGGGCAGACGCCAATTGAGTGGCAGCTCCCAAATATTTAAAAAATTGGGACTTTAATCGCAAAAAATAGGAAAATAGCATAGTGCCGTAAATTTGTTATGTATGATAAAATGATAAGGCACATCTTTGTGCTTTTGAGTGTTTTTTATAGAGGAAATACCGCGAGTATTTCCCGTCGTAAGGTAAGTTTGGAGGATTTTCTTTGGTAAGGCAAGTAAAACCGGAAGATCGCCGGGAGTATACGATCAAGATAATTCCGCATCAGGGCGGAAACGTGCACAGCATCAGAGTGCCTATTCGTCTTTTTAAGTACGGACTCGCGTCTCTCGCAGCAGGTGCGCTGCTCTTTTTCGGAGCAACGAGCTTTGCTACGTACAGTGCTTTCTCGGCAGCAGAGGATAAAAGCGAAATCCACGACCTGCAGCAGGTCAACTCCATGCAGCAGGAGCAGCTTTCACAGCTTGCCAAGAAGGCGAACACGCTGCAGGATCAGATGGACCAGATTCATCAGATTGAGAGAGAGCTGCAGCAGATTTCGGGAACGATTCCTGATGAGCCTGAGGCTGATGCTTCTGTGGCGTCCCATGACGGTACAGGCGGCCCGTGGGTAAAACCTGATGTTAAAAATGTGAGTATGGCACTGGATAATATTGAGAGACGTCTTGAGAAGAGCCGTGCAAATCTTGAGACTATCCGCTCGGCACTTGCACAGCAGCAGGAGATTGCCGCAATACATCAGCGTCTGAGCGCAGTAACACCGTCCATCTGGCCGTCGAGCGGTGACGTAAGCTCGCCCTTCGGTCTTCGCTGGAGTGGTTCTGATTTCCATCCGGGAATTGATATTGCAAATGATTACGGCACGCCGATTTATGCCGCGGCAGACGGCGTTGTGACGGAGGCCGGCTGGAACTCCGGCGGATACGGCAACATGGTTGATATCGACCATGGCAATGGAATTTGGACACGTTACGGTCACGCACAGGAAGTCGTTGTTACGGCAGGACAGACCGTCAAAAAGGGTCAGGTTATCGCATATATGGGAAGCACAGGCTTTAGCACAGGCCCTCATGTTCATTACGAGGTTCATGTGAACGGAGAAGTGGTTGACCCTTCCAGCTATTTGTTCTAAGGAAAGCGGGGCAGTTATAATGTTTGAGAGTATGAAAAAGCGCGTCGATAATCCCATGGACGATATTGAGACGATTATCGGCAAATCAACGGCTATCAACGGCCAGATTGCCGGCAGCGGAAATATCCGCGTAGACGGCCGCGTTGACGGCGGTATCGCTGTTGACGGCGATGCTATTATCGGCGAATCCGGTCTTGTAAACGGTGATATCAAAGCAGGCAGCCTTGTTGTTGCAGGCTTCGTAAAGGGCAATGTAGAGACGGACGGCGCTCTCTGCATTCAGCCGTCGGGACAGCTCATAGGTGATGTCAAGGTTCGCAGCCTGAACATTCTCGATGGCGGTATCTTCAAAGGCCGCAGCGAGATGGCGGTACGCAGCCACGATGACGGCGAGCCGTCCTTGGCATAAAAGCAAATAAGACAGCAAAGAGGCTGTGGCAGAACGAAAAGCTCTGCCGCGGCCTCTTTTTTATTTGTGCGCTGCTGATGTGTGATAATGCAACCCGTGAACAGCTTACATTTTATTATGCCGATAAGGTCATGGAACGCATGGATTCTATAATAATATTGTATACATTAGCGTGCGGATTTTAGAACAAAACAGAACAACGCTTTCGGCAGATGAAAAAGTATACAGTGAAGAACCCTTATGCATCAGCAGGTAAAATGCTGAGAATATAGGGTACAAAAGGATTTCCTATACATAAAATTAATATTAGAGTGTATAAATATACAGTTTTTGCATGTTTATACGAAAAAAGCACATGAGACTGCTCTCGAAATGAAAGCAGTCTCTTTTTATTTCTGAAAATTGAACGCTTTTCGTTGCATTGACAGAGAACTTTACGATTTTTATAATAAAAACTGCACACTACATACAGTGAGTGAGGACAAATGTATTTTATTGAGGAGTGATTATGAATGTGTAGGATAGGAGCAATCAAGAGCAAAGTGCCGGTGCATCCGTCTAAGGCACTGCATCTGATGCTGCCGCAGCAGGAAGGCTATGACAATTCCGGCTTTGCTATGGTCATGCAGGATTTATACGGTGTGTTTTCGCAGTACAAGGACAAACCGCTGCTTTCCATGGCCTGCACCCGTGAAGGAGCACGCCTCGTTGAAGAATACATGGACAAGCATCACTTCACCCAGTTGGCCGCCTGGGTGCCGGTGCCTGACAAGCAGCCTAACCTCAATATAGAGGCGCTTCCCTTCTATATATTCCGTAACTACGACTATCCGGAGTTTGTAAAGGACCCTGATGCACGGGAGGCTCTTTTGCTGGATACGCGTCTTGCCCTTCGGAAAATGCTTGAGGAAACGGGCGAGGGCTACGTATATTCCTTCTGGCCCGACGTGCTGACTCTCAAGGAGATAGGCGACCCTAGGGATATCGCTACATATTTCCATCTGTGGGACGATAACGGCTGCCTTTTGGCGAAAAATATTATCGTGCAGTGCCGCCAGAATACGAACTATGATATCGTGCGCTACGCTGCGCACCCGTTCTTCCTTCAGGGCTACACCCTCTGCGCCAACGGAGAGAATACGTTCTTCACTAAGAACACGGAGTTTCAGAAATCCCTGTTCCGCGGGTATATCGGCTTTGAGTCGGACTCGCAGAACTTCCTCTATACACTTCACTACGTGCTTCACGAGCTGAAATGGCCCATTTCGTACTACAAGCACGTCATCACGCCGCTGCCCTTTTCCGAGATTGCAAAACGTCCGGATAAAGAGGTACTCACTACAATCCGGCAGTCTCTGGCGAACCTTGAGATTAACGGACCGAATACCATTATCGCGGGGCTTCCCGATGGCCGCATGATGACCTGCTGTGACTCGAAAAAGCTGCGCCCTGTAGTTGTGGGCGGCGACGGCGAGATGGTGGCTATTTCCTCCGAGGTCTGCGGTCTTAATGAAATCATGCCGAACCGTGATGCCTCGAAGGATGTGTACCCGAATGAACGTGAAGTAGTCGTTATCAATAACGACCTGGAGGTAGAGAGATGGAAACAATAAAAGTACAGGACGTCGCGGTAAACGACCTGCCGTGGCGCATAGAATATCACGCGGAGCGCTGTACGCGCTGCGGAAGCTGCGTAGCAAGCTGCTCCTTTAACGCAATCGAGGTCGTGGTGCAGCGCCAGTCCATGACCGTGTCTGAGCAGAATCAGCCGACCCCTGTGCGCCGTCAGCTTGCGCTCTCCATAATAAAGCAGAAAAAGGACCTGGCACACATGTGCCGCGGCTGCGGTATGTGCGAGCGCGTCTGCCCGAACAACGCTATCCGTCCCGTTCGCAATCCCGACGACAGAAAAGCACTGCTCTCCAGGGACAACGGCCCTGTAAAGCGCGGCGGCCGCACGAATCTTAACGCACAGCGTACTCTGGACAGTATTATCGTCGGCCGTATCTCACAGATGACGGACCCGGCGCTCGACTCCGTCCGGCATACCTTCGATATCCGCGCCCCCTTCGGACGTGTTCTTTCCCCGAAGGAGCTTCCGCTCACCGTCAGCGGAGACAGGCTGGAGATGGCGCACCGCACGCCCCCTGTCCGCTGGATTTATCCGCTCATTTTCTCGGATATGTCAATCGGTGCTCTTTCCACAAGGGCTTGGGAGGCTATGGCTCTTGCTACGGCTTATCTCAATGAGAAATGCAATCTTCCCGTGCGCATGAGCTCCGGCGAGGGCGGTATGCCCGTAAAGCTCCTTGAGTCGGATTATCTCAAATACTTCATCATTCAGATAGCGTCCGGACATTTCGGCTGGAACCGTATCATAAAGGCAATGCCCCACATGGTTACGGACCCGGGCGGAATCCTGATTAAAATCGGACAGGGCGCAAAGCCGGGCGACGGCGGCCTTCTGCCCGAGGCAAAGGTTGCGGAGCACGTACAGGCTATCCGCGGCGTACCGAAGGCTACGCTTTCCTCGCCGCCGAATCATCAGGGACTTTATTCCATTGAGGAATCCGTGCAGAAAATGCATCTCTCCCTGAACGCGGCATTCGGCTTCCGTGTTCCTGTTGCCGTAAAATGCGCGGCGTCAGCCACATCTGTTGCCGTATATCACAACCTTTTGCGCGACCCTTACAAAATCTGCGGTGGTTTCTTCATTGACGGTATTCAGGGCGGTACAGGCGCGGCGGCGGAGGTATCCCTTGACCACACGGGACACCCTGTGGTATCGAAAATCCGCGACTGCTATCTTTCCGCGGTCCGTCAGGGTCTGCAGGGACAGATTCCTCTCTACGGAGGCGGCGGTATCGGCCTTACGGGCAACGCCGCGGCGGACGCATTCAAGATGATATGCCTCGGTGCAAACGGCGTATTCTGCGGCAAGGTTCTCATTCAGCTTCTGGGCTGTATAGGAAACGAAAAGGGCCGCTGCAACGCCTGCAACACAGGCAAATGCCCCACGGGCATCTGCACCCAGGATCCGCGCCTCGTAAAGCGTCTTGATGTGGACCGCGGCGCACAGAAAATCGTTGATTATGTACTTGCATTTGATATGGAGCTTAGAAAGCTCATGGCGCCTATCGGCAACAGCTCCCTGCCTGTTGGACGCAGTGACGCGCTCGTTTCCACGGACAAGGCTGTGGCTGATAAGCTGGGAATCCAGTACGTCTGCTGATAAAAGGAGGATTTGTGATGTTTCAGATAGATACAATGGAAGGACATCAGCGTATGTCCACACAGGACCTCCTTTTGAAAATCGAGGAGGCGGTGGCGTCCGGAGAGACAGAGTTTGAGATAAAGGGCTCCGGTCAGCACGATATCGGAGGGCCGCTGTGGCACCCCGAGGGAAAGACGCTTCATTTTCATGTAACGAATCCCGGCCAGCGCGTGGGCTCCATGTGTCTCGACAACACGGAAATCGTCGTTGAGGGCCCTGCTCCTGCTGACGTGGGCTGGCTCAACGCGGGCGGTATCATCACCGTGCGCGGGGACGCGGGCGACACGGCAGGACACTGCTCATCGGGAGGAAAAATATATATCGGAGGCCGTGCGGGCGCCCGTACAGGCTCCCTCATGAAGCACGACCCACTCTACGAAGAGCCCGAAATGTGGATTCTTAAAAATGTGGGCAGCTTCTCCTTTGAGTTCATGGGCGGCGGACGCGTCGTAGTCTGCGGCTGGGACAGCGGACAGTTCGCGTCCGTTCTGGGCGAGCGCGCCTGCGTGGGAATGGTCGGCGGTCTCATCTACGTGCGAGGAGAGGTTCCTGCCCTGCCAAATGATATCCTCTGCCTTGATCTGGAGGACGAGGACCGCGCATTCCTTGCAGGAGGAATGGGAGCATTCCTGGACTCCGTTGAAAAACCGGAGCTTGCGGCGGAGCTTTCCGACTGGAGCGAATGGAAAAAACTCCGTCCACTGACCTTTGCGGAAAAGAAACCGAAACCCCAGCCGAACCTTTCCGATTTCCGCATGACCGACTGGGTGCGCGGCGGTATTTTCAGTGACGTTGCAATGGACGATTTCGCGGTTATTCCCACAGTAAACAAAGGACTCTACCGCCTGCGCGTGCCGTCGTGGGACAACGGAAAATTCGCGTCCCCCTGCGAATTCAACTGTCCCAGCGGCATTCCTACGCAAAGACGTTTTGACCTTCTCCGCGAGGGAAAAGAGGAAGAAGCCCTGAAGCTCGTCCTGAAATACACGCCGTTCCCGGGCTCCGTCTGCGGAACCCTCTGCCCGAATCCCTGTATGGAGGGCTGTACCCGGGGAAGCATCGACGAAGCAATACAGATTGGCGCTCTTGGCGCGAAATCAGCACAGACAAAGGTTGAGCCGCCCAAGCAGCATACGGATAAATCCGTCGGTGTTATCGGCGGCGGTGTCGCCGGACTGTCGGCAGCATGGCAGCTAGCTTTGAAGGGGCACAGTGTCACCGTATATGATGAAGGAAAAAACATTGGCGGCAAGATGGAGCAGGTCATTCCGCGAAGCCGTATTCCTCACGACCTTCTGGAAAAAGAACTGCAGCGCATACAGGATATCGGCGTGAAATTCGTCACGGGCTGCCGCGTTGACCACGCGAAATTTGAAGCCCTGCGCACGGAGCACGATGCCCTTATCGTGGCAACAGGCGGAACGAAATCCCGTTATTTCCCGTGGGAAGGAATCGAGCACCTCACCATGGGCCTCGACTTCCTTAAAAAAGTAAACGCGGGAGAGCACCCGAAGGTGGGCCGTCACGTGGTTGTCATCGGCGCGGGCAACTCGGGCATGGACGTTGCCTCCGACGCATACGAGCTGGGCGCGGAAAAGGTCACCCTCGTAGACGTTCAGCGTCCTGCGGCGTTCCAGAAGGAAATTCACCGCATACTGGAGCTTGGCGGAAAAATCGTATGGCCCTTCGTCACCACGAAGATAACTCCCGAGGGAATCTATGCGAAGGACGGACGCTTCATTGAAGCGGACCAGGTCATTGTTTCCATTGGCGAAGCCCCGGAAACACAGGATTTCCTGCCGGATGACCCTTCCATTAAAAAATTCCGCGAGGACTGGCTGGTGCCCAACGAAGAAAAAATGATTATGCCGGGCGTATTCGCGGCGGGTGACGTGGTGAAGCCGGGCCGCCTTACGGACGCTATCGGCGACGGAATTCAGACGGCGCACTGCGTAGACCAGTTCGTACGCGGCGAGGCAATCACTCCTGTCGTCATGAAAAAGGTCATCCCCATGGAGCGCCTTTCAAGAGCATACTTTGAAAAGTGCCACCACTGCGACCTGCCGGACAATCCCGAGGAAGACCACAACCGCTGCGTGAGCTGCGGCACCTGCCGTGACTGCCGCATGTGTCTGAACTCCTGCCCTGAAAAGGCAATAACCCGAAATGCTTTGCCCGATGGTACGTGGGAATATGTATCCGACCCTGCAAAATGTATCGGCTGCGGCATCTGCGCGGGTGTATGCCCCTGCGGCGTATGGAGCCTTCAGGACAATCCTGAGCCTATCCACATGTACCACACCTACGGCAAAGAAGATATGGAGAAGCGCCGCGCGCAGTACTACGCTCGTAATATGAATTCAAATTAGAGCCTGCTCGTGTGACCAGGCTCTAATTTTTTAATCTTTGACATAACATCATGGAACAAAAATGAAAGAATTCCTTAAAATAATCTAATAAAATGACCAGTTTCTTTTCATAAAACAGCCTTAGCATTAAAAA
>NZ_CDXDFU010000084.1:0-20350 GCF_978017985.1 Schwartzia sp. (in: firmicutes)
AATATGTTTCACACCGCAGGATGCGGCTCCTTCTCAATGCTGCGTAAGCTCCATATTCCATCCTCAAGGTGCAGCTCCTGCTCATGCTGCCTGAAAAGTGTTCCACGGTGTCCCACACTTAGAATTCCCGTATCGGGCAGCTCCTCTCTCAAAAGCTCGTACAGACGCTGCTCTCTCGGTTCATCAAGAGCACTTGTAGCCTCATCAAGAAATACCCAGTCAGGCCGTGTGATGAGAATACGGGCGAATGCAATTCTCTGCTGCTCACCGAGAGAAAGAATACGGCTCCAGTCGTCAACAGTATCCAGCTTATCAGCAAAATGAGCCAAATCTACGCGCTGCAGAACATCCTTCAGCTTGTCGTCCGATACACTTCCGTCATCCGGCATAGGATAGCATAGTGCCCGTCTAAGCGTACCCAATGGAAGATACGGACGCTGTGGAAGGAATAACACCTTATCCTCTTTTTTAACATGCATAGTCCCCTTTCCAAAGGGCCATATCCCTGCAAGGGTGCGAAGAAGCGTGCTCTTTCCGCAACCCGATGCTCCCGTGACAAGAAGTCTTCTTCCGCGAGGAAAAGCCAGTGAACATGGTGTCATGAGCTTTCTTCCGTCAGGAAGCGCCACCCCTACCTCGGCAAGCACAAGCTCATCCCTGTTTCCGTCAACACGCGAAACAGCAGGCTTCAGCTCCTCAACCTCCTCAAGATGCTCCGTAAAGCCATTGAGTCGGTATATAACAGCTATGAGCTGGGCAATAGTATCGTATACCGTTACGAAATAGGAAAGAGCATCCTGCACGCGGCCGAAGGCGCTGACTGTCTGCATAAGTCCGCCGAGCTGCATGGCTCCGCCGAAGTATCTCGGTGCCGCCAGCACAAGGGGCGCAATAATGGCAAGCTGCGCATAGAAATTTGAATAAAAGTTCAAAAACTTCGTCTGTCTCATAAGCGCACGGAAATTCGTTATGACGCTTCCGAAGCGTTCCTTAAAGCCCACACGTTCAGCATCCTCACCGCGGTAAAAAGCGATGCTTTCACTATTTTCACGTACACGTGTCATGGAAAAACGGAAATCAGCCTCGTAACGCTGCTGGTCATAGTTCAAGCGGATGAGCTTACGCCCTACAAGATGCGCAAACCATGTGCCGAGTCCCGAATACAGAAGCGAAAACCAAAGCATATATCCGTAAATTTGAAAATTCCAGCTCCCGACAGGGACCTCAAGAACTCCCGAAAGGTTCCACAGCACAACCGCAAATGCAGCCAGAGTGGTGAGCTGCTTCAAAATATTTACGAGCAGTCCGAGAGTCAGACTCACGAACTGGTTAATATCATCCTGAATACGCTGATCAGGGTTATCCATGTCGCTTCCCATAACCTGCAGACGGTAATATGACTGTCTGCCCAGCCATGCGTCAACATATCGCTTCGTCATCCACGTACGCCAACGTATCTGCAAAAGCTGCTGAAGATAAATTGCGTAGACCGCAATCACAATGTGAAGCAGCGCAAGCGCTGTGAACTGCCCCAGAAGCGGCCAGAAAAGCTCGTAGTTATAAGCCTGAAGAGCATCGTAGAAATCCTTATACCATTCATTTATGAGGACCACGAGGTAGACCATGGCAAAATTCAAGGAAATAACGACACCAAGAAGCCCACAGGCCTTCCATTTTTCTTCCGAATGCCAATAGCCATGGAAAAGATTCCAAAAGCCACGCAGAAAATGCGCCTTTTTCATAGATTCACCTTTCTTTTCAACTTTTTTGCAACATAAAAGACCATGCCATAAATTTTTCGGCACGGTCTTTTCATCAGTCCTTAATATCCTTAGGAGCTATGCAGACCACACTGCCGTCTGTTTCTTTATAGACAGCTTCCTTAATCATTGCGTTACGAAGCATTCGCCGGCACAGAAGGCACGGCTTTCCTGATGCCAGTGTTCCGTCTGAATTAAAGCCCACAATGTAGATGGTTGCTCCCTGCATCTTGACAGGGTCTGCATTTATTATAGCATTTTGTTCAGCATGAACAGCCACGCAAAGCTCGTAGTTCTGTCCCTTCGGCACATGCAGACGCTCGCGCTCGCAGATACCTGTATCAATACAGTTCGCTTCTCCGCGCGGCGCGCCGTTATAGCCCGTGCTGATGATAATTTTATCCTTTACGATAATCGCGCCATACTGCCTTCTAAGACATGTAGAGCGGCGTCCTACCGCAGCAGCTATATCAAGAAAATACTCGGTCCATTCCGGACGCTCCTTATGGTCAGCCATGTTTTTCACTCCTCGTTATCCTAAGTATAAATACTGCCTTTCGCTACGAAAATGTCCCCCATAACGGGGGACACTATCATCTTCGATTTATCAAATAACGCTGCCCCAATATAACCGCCGCGTAATCGTCAACCGGAACTGGGGGCACCTGCATGCTTGTGGGGAAAAATCTTCTCCAGCCGGTGGGCGGATTATCCTCCCAGTACGCACGCTTTGCATCATCAGTTGTACGATATTCATCCGCTTCCTGCACAGGAAGCTCCGGAAACTCTTCCTTAATGGCTGCCTGCGCGCTTTTGCTTGATGTTCCATTGCCTATGACCAGAAGCGAAGGATTGTAAAGCCTTATACGTTCTCCCAACTCCTCAGTGAGCCACACTGTCGCAATAACAGAATGTTCGACCACATCTCCGTTTTCCCTTAATATGGCAATCCCGCATTTTTCTCTGCCGGGATCAATGGCTGCTATCATTTTCAGACTTCCTTATTCTTGATTTTAGTGTTCTGCCTTCAAATCGGACTCAAGCTTAAGATTCAGCCGCAGCGGTCCGAGAGCATCCGTATCTTCGCGGGCATATGCGCTAAGAATTATATCCCCCGAAATCGGTGTCAAAGCCTGAACGATATCAAAGAACTGGGACCCCTCCATAACTCCAACGGATCCGCGTATCGGATCAGGCAAAATACCACGGTCGGTCGCAGCCTGATTGACATCCTTGAGGAAGCTCATTACCGTATGCTCAGCCTCAGCTCCGTCACCGGATGTGATATGGAACGGACGGGCAATAATAAACTCATTGCGGCGATAGATAATGGAATTTTTGAAAAGCTGCAGATTTGTGCGGACAGGCTCTCCTGCCACAAGATTGCCCGCTGCCACAATACGGACTACCATATCCGTTTTGCCCTGTGAAATCGTTTCAACAGCTTTATCGTATTCCGGCTGATAAATCCATATACAGCTGTTTTCATCATTCGTTCCAAGTCTCTGTGCAGTATTGCGGTTTGCCAGGCTTATAAGGGATTCCATATCCGCATGGACATCCGCCAATGGCCTGTTTCCTTCAATTACTCCGCTGGCAACGACCTCACCCGCGCGGAAAGCGATTTCTCCTTCACGGATAATCTGCAGACCCTCACGCAGAGCCTCAGAGCGTTTTTCAAGCTCAATATTGTCTGATTTAAGCGAAGTATTGGCTTCTGAAAGGGTATCATTCTGAGCAAGGAGCTCGCCCTTCTCTTTTTCCAATGCCGCATTTCCGGCCTCAAGCTCTGAAGCTCTTGCCGCAAGCTCTTCCTGCTTGTCCTGAAGCTTATCTATTTCCTGCTGCGAATCCTTCAGCTTATTCTCAGCTTTTTTCTGCTGTTCCTCCGCTGCCGCAAGCTTTACTCCGGCAGTATTCAAACGCTCCTGCGTTTCCCTCATGGACTGGTTAAGCTGCTCCATGCCAAACAGAGCGGTACGCACATTTTTAGAAACGGCAGCCAAAACGCCAAAGGTAAGCGTTGTAATGCAGACACCTGTAATAATGGTGATAATGACAGAGGTGTGACGTGGACGCAGTCCGAAAATAGACAGTTTTTTCTTGCCTACCTTCGTTCCGACGCGGTCACCAATAAAGGCAATCACACCGCCGGTTATGACAAGAACCACAATTAACACAACCCCGTACATTGTTTTCCCCCCATTTATTGTACTTCTGCCGGCAAACCTTCTAACAAATCATCTTGATGCTTTCCACATCAGGTAAACACCCGCGATCAATCCGACAATATTCGGAATCCACACTGCAAGCATGGCAGGCATAGTTCCACCCTGTGCGAAAGCGCCGCCCATGGTCATGAGCGAATAGTACATGAAGATAATAACAATACTTAACGCAAATCCCCTCGAAGAGCTTGCACGATTTGGCTGCAATCCCAAGGGAATACCGATGAGAGCAAAGATGAAGCTTGCAAACGGTACGGTAAAGCGCTGATGGTACTCAGCCTCCATCTTTCTTGCGTTTACAAACTGTCCCTTAAGGAGTTTTATCGTCTCCCGAAGCTCTCGGATAGTCATTTCCTCAGGCTTTTTCTGGGAACGTACAATCTGTCGCGGGCTGTCGTTTATTGGAAGAAGCTGTGTGTCAAAGTGCATGAGATGCTGAGCAGCGCCCTCTTCCTTCGGAATATCATAGATAACGCCCTGATGCATTGTCCATGTCCCGTTTTTCCATTCCGCATAATCCGCGTTTTCAACGTGGCTTACCTTACCGTTCTCAAAGAGCTGCATTGTGATGTTCTGCATCTGCTCTGTAGCAGAATCGTAACGTCGCGCGTAAATGAGCCGCTGAATAGCTCCGTTTTTAATGTCCTTGAGAATGATATGGTCCTGTGACTGTGGCGCGGTATTGCCTTTGATTTCATAATTCAGCACCCGTGAATAGGCCTCGTTGGACCAGGGAACAATGTACTCATTGAACCATACGGCAAAAATGCTGACAAAAAAGCCGAGAATCAGTGCCGGAGCTGCTATACGCCAAAAGCTCACGCCGCATGATTTCATTGCCGTGATTTCGCTGGATGAAGAAAGACGTCCAAAAGCCAAAAGCGTCCCAAGGAGCATTGACATAGGAAATGTCCAGATAACTGCCCCGGGCAGGCTCAGAACGAAAATCTTTATACACGATGTCACTGAAGCACCGTATTCTGTCATATACTGCGCGATTCGGAACAGTGTTCCGGATCCCACAAATACTGTTGTGAATGCCGCGATACCAAACAGAAATGTGAGAAAAACCTCTCTGAATATATAGCGGTCTAAAAGCCGAATATGCATTATTTCCTTTACTCCTCCAGGGTGAAGTTATCGCCCAGATAATATTTCTTCGCAAGCTCGTCGTTGGCAATTTTATCACGATCGCCTTCGAGAAGAATCTCACCGTTATTCAGAATATACGCGCGGTCTACTATGCTGAGTGTCTCACGTACATTATGGTCGGTAATGAGAATACCTATGCCGCGTTTTCTAAGATACGCGATAATATCCTGTATATCCGCAACGGCAATAGGATCTACGCCCGCGAAGGGCTCATCAAGCAGAATGAATTTAGGCTCCAATGCCAGGCAGCGGGCAATCTCAACACGGCGCCGCTCACCGCCGGAAAGCTCTGTCCCTTTACGGTCACGCACATGAGAGACATGGAATTCCTCCAAAAGGTCACTTATTTTTTTATGACAGGCATCTTTTCCGATTCCTGTAGTTTCAAGAATCGCCATAAGATTCTCTTCAACAGTCAGTTTTCGGAATATAGATGCTTCCTGTGCCAGATAGCTTACACCCATCTGGGCACGCAAATGCATCGGAAGGCCGCCGATTGGTTTTCCGTCAAGAAATACCTCCCCTGCCGTCGGACGTTCAATTCCGATAATCATATAAAAGGTAGTCGTTTTTCCCGCGCCGTTAGGGCCGAGCAATCCAACTATTTCCCCTGTTTCCATCTTAATCGACACATGATCGACTACATTCCGATTTTTATAGGTTTTTACCAAATCTCTTGCTTCGATATACAAACCGTAAAACTCCTTTATTCCCCTGACAGGTCTTACTTTTCAGCCGGTTCATCCGCAGTGGTCTGTGCCTTGCCCTGATCGTCAAGATAAACGGTCAGGCGCTGGCTCTTCAGACGGTTATTGTCCTGAATAGCCCATGCATTTCCCGTCAGAACCACCTTGCCGCTTTCCGCGCCAAAGTATTCAGCTTCATCGCCGCCGCCCTCAAAATTTCTCTTGGGGCTGGTGACATATGCATTGCCCACTCCGCGGGCATGATTATCCTTCATCCAGCCTTCCATATAGTCTGCTGTAAAGGAACCGTCTGCAGTTGTGATAGTTCCACCGGCCGGAAGGCGCAGATACTCCGTATCAGAGGAATATTCCGCACGAGGGCCTTCATAGGATTTATCTTCCTGAGTTCCGTGCACATTTCCTTCTGCAACGAACTGAGTTCCTGAAACAAAACGGACCGTGTCACATGTAAGATGGGTATTTCCCTGGTCGGCAACTACTCCGCCGGTCAAAAGACCATCCTGTGTCTTTGTATTATATTCCGCATGGCTTCCTCTTGCAACGCCATCGTTGTGCTTAAGTACAACATGACCGTCAGCAGTCATGAGCCCGGTCCTTGCATTATATTCTACCACATCGCCGTTAAGCTCCGATGGTGCATTGGAAGGCTCTGCACCAACGGACGCAAGACCTGAAATACCAAGCATAAGAACAGCCGCTGCGGCTGCAAGGCTTTTTTTCTGTATAGATTTCATCGTGCTCATTCCTTTCCTTTCACGATATGCGCATTACCCTGTGCCTTAAATACATTGAATTCGTCAGCTGCTTCGATGCGTTCCGCCATAATCGTTACTGACTGGCGGACAAGCTTCGCTTTGCCCACGGCAATCAGCTTTCCTTCATTCGCAACCCATTCAAGGGCCGATGAGTCCAGCGTTTCATTGTCGCTTGTGACAGCCTTCACGCCTCCGTCCAGCTTAACATTGCGTGTCTTGCTGTTATAAAGACCGTGAGGGGCTTTGATGGTAATCAGCTTATCGCCCTGATAATATTTCCCGGTCACATTCTGGAAAACCGTGTCCTGAGTGTCCACATTCATCTGGGACTGCTCGGCATATATTTCCCATACAAGCTTCCCGTCTTTTTCCTCCCGGATTGTGTTGGAAGAATATTCCATAAGACGCGGCCCCGGGTCTGCCGCTTCTTTTATATTCTCTTCCTTGGGCACGGACAAAACAACCCATGCGATGCCGCCGATAAAGGCAGCGGCCGCAAGCATCAGCATCATTTTCATTTTCTTTTCCATGCTCATTGCTGATCACCTTCCGCCTTGACCGTGTGATGTTTAATATGCTGATTTTCCGGCGGCGTATTCCACCTCTTCTGGAACCAAAGCCACTGGGTAGGATTCTCGCGGATAATATTTTCAAGAATGCGTGTCATGCGCACAGTAAGGTCATACAAATCCTTATCCGTATCTCCGTGATCTTCAAAACGCATTACCTCTCCCACAACAACCTTATGTGTGCCGTCGGGCTTACGGAGGATAAACGCAGGAACTACAGGTGCGTTGAATTTGCATGCAAAAACTGCCGGCCCCATAGGTGTAGACGCAGTCTTTCCAAGGAAATCTATAAATGCACCGCCCGGACCCGCATCCTGGTCAGCCAAAAATCCGAGTATTTTTCCTTTTCGAAGGGCGCGTGCTGCAGCCAAAAGCTCACTGGTTCCGCGGCTGAATATCTCTACATCAATTGTCGCACGAAGGTCATTCAGCACGCGTGTATACTGCTCATTTGGCTGAGGCTTTGCAATAGCTGTAACAGGAAGGTCCGAAAGCGTGAACGCAGCAGACAGCCATTCCCATGTACCGATATGGCCGGTAAGCACGACTGCGCCGCGGCCTTCCGCCAGCGCGTCTGTAAGCCGTTCCAAATGGTCAATCTCAATGTATTTATGAAAATTCTTTTTGTTGAGATGCGGCATATACAGTATCTCAAACACATTTGTACCGAGATTTATGAACGACTCGCGGACCAGTTTTCTTGCTTCATCTTCGGAAATATTAAGTCCGGCCATCATCTGTTCCACAGCGCGTTCGCGCTGCTTCTTTATGAACTTGTAATACAGGATACCCGCTCCCCGGCCCAGCGAAAGCAGAACCGAATGCGGCAGGCAGCAGATAATTCTGCTGAGCAGCATAAGGCAGCGATAAATCATACATGTTCCTCCAAATTCAACTCAAAAAAGTGTTTACGATATCCCGCCAAAGGCCCTGGGATTTCATAATAAACTCAAGCACCTCGCGTACTGCTCCGTGTCCGCCGGTCTTGCAGGCCACAAAATGTGCACGGTCACGGACATCAACGACCGCATCCGCCGGAGCAGCTGCCAGTCCAACCTGCAGCATGACAGGCAGGTCAATGAGATCATCGCCTATGTAGGCTATTTCTTCATCAGTGAGAGAATGCTTCTCTTTAATCTCTTTATATGCATCACGTTTGTCGATACAGCCCTGGCGAAACTCCGTGATATGAAGCTCGGCAGCGCGCTGCTCCAGCATTTTGGAAGTACGCCCCGTGATGATTGCCGTTTTCAATCCGGCCCTCTGCCATAGCGCAATCCCCATGCCGTCCTTAATATTAAAGGCCTTGAAAAGCTCTCCTTCGGCACCGATATAAACGCCGCCGTCTGTAAGAACTCCATCAACATCGAAAATGATCATGCGAATCTTTTGTGCACGCCCGA
This sequence comes from Schwartzia sp. (in: firmicutes), assembly GCF_978017985.1. Lineage (NCBI taxonomy): Bacteria > Bacillati > Bacillota > Negativicutes > Selenomonadales > Selenomonadaceae > Schwartzia > Schwartzia sp. (in: firmicutes). The sequence goes on from NZ_CDXDFU010000084.1 coordinate 8,575, forward strand.
AGGCATCCACTGTTCTTGCGCCTTCCATATCACACAACTCCCTGACGCAGAAGGTCCGTCAGATGCACAATTCCAACCGGATGATTTGCCTCATCAATAACAGGGAGCACCGTAATCGGACGCGGTTTGTGCTTTTCCATGATGCTCAGTGCCGATGCGGCAAGCTTGTCCTTTGTAATTGTGATTGGATTTTTCGTCATGAAATTGTCTACAGGTTCATTGAGAAACTCACTTCCCTGAGCAAGACAGCGGCGTATATCTCCGTCTGTTACGAGCCCTATGAAGGTTCCGTCTGATGCAACCACCGATGTGGCGCCGACACCCTTTGCCGTCATGACAAAGAGCGCTTCCTTCGCCGTCTTTTCTACTCCGATGACAGGATTCTCGTCCCCGGAATGCATGACATTTTCAACCGTGAGCAAGAGCTTGCGCCCCAACGAACCGCCGGGATGGAATACAGCAAAATCCTGAGCTGTAAAATTACGCGCAGAAAGAAGTGCCATAGCCATAGCATCACCCATAGCAAGTGCCGCTGTAGTGCTCGATGTCGGGGCAAGGCCCAAAGGACATGCCTCAGACTCGACTCCCGCATCAATAAACCAGTCGGCATTTTTGCCAAGGGTTGATTCACGGCGTCCGCAGAGAGCTATAATCTTTGCTCCGATACGGCGGATAATAGGGAGAATATTTACAACCTCATTAGTCTCACCGCTATTGGAAATAGCAAGCACTATATCGTCCGCTGTAACCATTCCGAGATCACCGTGGAATGCTTCCGCCGGGTGCATAAAAAACGAGGGAGTTCCCGTACTTGCCAGCGTAGCGGCAATCTTCTGCCCGACATGCCCAGATTTTCCGATTCCCGTCACTATAATACGTGCCCTGCATTCGAGGATACTTTTAACCGCATCCTCAAATTCGTCATCAATACGGTCAAGCAGCTTTGTGACCGCATCTATTTCCATACGCAGTGTATCTGCGGCTTTTTCCTTGATCAAGCTCATGCTTTCGACCTTCCTCAGTAAAGTTTTTTACGTACGATAGTATAAATCGACAGGCAGTCCTTAAGAATATCCTCCAGTTTGTCGAGGTAAATGCTGTTCGGCCCGTCGCAGAGAGCTTCTTCCGGATTGTCGTGAACCTCCATGAAAAGACCGTCTACACCTGCGCCCACAGCCGCGCGTGCAAGATATTCCGCAAGCTCACGGTTTCCGCCTGAGCTTGTTCCGGAGCCGCCGGGAAGCTGTACACTGTGAGTAGCGTCAAACACTACCGGATAACCGAATGAACGCATGATAGGAAAGCTTCTCATATCTACAACAAGATTATTATATCCGAAGGAAGCGCCGCGCTCCGTAAGAACAATATTGGAGTTTCCTCCCTCAAGAAGCTTGTCAACAACATTTCTCATATCCTTCGGAGCCATGAACTGTCCTTTTTTGACATTTACAACCGCACCGGTTTTTGCCGCTGCATTCAGAAGATCTGTCTGGCGGCACAGGAATGCCGGAATCTGCAGGACATCCACGACCTTTGCGACAGGCTCCGGCTGGAACTCATTGTGGATATCCGTAACGACGGGCACCCCGAGTTCCTTCTTTATGTTCGCAAGCATCTCAAGGCCCTTATCTATGCCCGGTCCACGGAATCCATGGAAGGACGAACGGTTAGCCTTATCAAAGGATGCTTTAAAAATATAAGGAATACCGAGACGGCTGGTGATATCACGGATTGTTCTGCCGATAAAGAGGCAGCGTTCATAATCTTCAAGAACGCATGGGCCTGCCATGAGAACCAGTGGATTGCCTGCACCCATCTCAAAGTTTCCTATTTTTACTGTATTCATGCTACACAACCTTTCTTTCAAGGGGAACTGCAAAAACCTTCCCCTTTCGCTGCAAAGCTTATGGCTTTGCCTGTTACTGCTTTATAACGCTTTCGTTCCGGTTTTGCCAAAGGCAAAACTTCCTCTATCAGCGTTTCAACGAGGCCGGAGATATGTTCACCGCCTGTTATTTGCCCCTGTCCCCGTCTAGAGAGGTAGGGGACATCTTTTGTCAAATTATTTCATGTTTTTGTATATTTCATTGACCTTTGCAAGATCCTCTGCAGTATCGACGCCAACAAATTTTGCGTCTGTTGCGATTACACGGATGCGGTATCCGTTCTCCAATGCCCTGAGCTGCTCAAGAGACTCGGCCTGCTCAAGAGGCGTCGGAGCGAGTTTCGCGTACTGCAGAAGAAAATCCCGCTTATAGGCGTAAATACCGATATGCTTATGCACCGGAGCTTTGCCTTCAACACGCGGATACGGAAGCAGGGATCGTGAAAAATACAACGCATATCCGTTTTTGTCGGTAACAACTTTGACATTATTCGGATTTTTCTGCTCTTCCGCATCAGTCATCGGAGTCATGACCGTTGCCATCTGAAGCTCTTTATCCTCTTCAAATACCCCGGCAAGCTCATCAATGAGCGAAGGCTCAATAAGAGGCTCGTCACCCTGTACATTGATAATGAGATCTATATCAGGATACGCTTCCGCCACCTCTGCGAGGCGGTCAGTTCCTGTAGGATGGTCCTTTGCGGTCATCATAGCCTTGCCGCCGTTTTTCTCGACGGCTTCAACTATACGCTCATCATCCGTGGCAACAACCACGTCGGTGAGCTTTTTTGCCTGTACCGCACGGTCATATACCCTGCAAATCATAGGCTTTCCCGCAATATCCTTAAGCGGTTTTCCCGGCAGACGCGTGGACGCGTAACGTGCCGGAATAACGCAAAGTGTTTTCATGCTTAAATACTCCTTTGTATAAATGAGGAAATCTTATTATGTCATTTCCCAAGCTTTTCTTTAAGATGCTGCTGAATGCAGTCCAAAAGCCGTCCTTCGTTATCCTGAAAGGTAACCTCGACGCTGACAACATAAATTGGTACCTCATGCCCAAGTTTTTCCATAATGGTATCACGCGTAAGAAGAGGTACTTTTACGGCATCTTTTTCTGTGATAACGACTGCCTCCGCATCCATCTGAACGGCAAGATTTGCCGCATCAAGCATTTCCTGCTCTGTATAGTCATGATGGTCAGGGAAGCGCAGGCTTTCAACAACAACTGCGCCGAGGTTTGCCAGCGTCTGTTCGAAGGACGCCGGGTTTCCGATAGCAGACACTGCCATGACACGCTTGCCCTTCATCTGATTGACATCAATACCTTCGCTTGTTATATTAGCATGCCAATCCGCAAGTTCTATGAAACCACGCGGACGATGAACAGATTCCACCACAAGCGCATGCTTATTTTCTTCCGCAATAACATTATGTATGTACTGACGTGATGGCTCCGAAGCCTGATCCACCTTCGTCAGGAGGCAGATATCAGCACGGTCAATATGTGAAATCGGCTCACGAAGAGTACCTCTCGGAAGCATATATCCGTTTCCGAAAACATTCACGGCATCAATGAGTACGATATCCATATCGCGCTCAAGCTGCCAGTGCTGATAGCCGTCGTCAAGGATAGCTACCTCAGCGCCGAAATGCTCAATAGCATAAGTACCGGTATAATAACGCTCAGGTCCGATAAGTACCGGCACGTCCGGCAGATGCTTCGCAAGCATATACGCTTCGTCGCCTGCCTCCGCAGCTGACATATGCAAAGTTTTACCGTCAGATACGACGCCGACATCACCGCGCCACTTCGCACGATAGCCGCGGTTCAAGATTACAACCCGATATCCGAGATTTCGAATCTCACGGGCAAGACGCTGTGCTGTCGGGGTTTTTCCTGTACCACCAACAGTAATGTTACCAAGACTGATAACAAAGCAACCGAGTTTTTTACGGCTGAATACGCCGAATTTATAACCTGTAAGCTTTAAGTTTACAAGCCCACCGTAAATCAGGGAGAATACATAAAGAACAGCAATAAACATCTGAACGAGGAACCCATGCCCCTGGCGGCTGTGAATAAGGTGGTAGAAATAAGTCTGGAAATTCTCAACCTTATTCGTGGACTTGATATAACCGCTTGCCAGACGTCTCTCCTCGACCTGTTCAAGCATTTCGTGGAGAAGAACCGCCGAACGCCTTGCAGCACCCTTGTTTTCGCCGCAGATTGCGAGAGTTTCCGCTTCCATGCGATGTCTTTCTGTATCATCATCAAAGAGTCTTACAACCTCTTTTGTAAGCTCATCAGAGTTCTGCACCGTAACAACAGCGTTGCGCTTTGTGAAAAGAGCATGGGTCTCTTTGAAGTTGAACATATTAAAGCCGACGATTATTGCCTTACCGTGGGCAGCCGGCTCAAGGATATTATGTCCGCCGTGGGCGATAAGACTGCCTCCGACGTAAATAACATCACCGACACTGTAAACCTTTCCAAGCTCGCCGATTGTATCAAGTATAACAATATCATGCCCTTCGGCAGGATTTTCCAAAAGCTCTGTACGACGTGCTGTCTTAAAGCCCGCTCTGTGACAGATTGCAATAACCTCGCGGACACGCAAAAGTTCACGCGGAGCAATAACCAGCTTCGCGTTTGGCTTTTCTTTGCGGACTTCCTTGAAAGCCTGAAGAACAGAATCTTCTTCGCCGCGGTGCGTACTGCCCGCAAGGAAAATACCGTCATTGCCGGTCAATCCCATTTCGGCTATGAGACGGTTCTTTTCTTCTTCGCTTACATCAGTATAAGTCTGATCAAATTTTGTATTGCCTGTTACAACGACAAGATTCGGATTGGCTCCAAGGCGGATAATGTACTCCGCGTCAATAGGAGACTGCATGGCAAATCTGGTCACTGTGCCAATCATATCGTCCAGCAGGCTGTGCAGATGATGATATCGCTTTACGCTCTTATCACTGATACGCCCGTTGACCATCATGACGGGGATATTCATGGTACGGCACGCACGCAGGAAGTTCGGCCAAAGCTCTGTCTCAACCGGCATAAAGACACGCGGAGTAATCATGCGTACCATGTGCGCGGCCAAAAGCGGCAGATCAAGCGGGAAATAGATGATACTGTCTGCATCCTTTATGATGCGGTTAGCCATCTCATAGCCACTCGTCGTTACAACAGAAACAAGAATCGGACTTTTGGGGAATTCCTTACGGAATTCCTTGATAAGCGGGCTTGCTGCCACAACCTCTCCGACTGATGCTGCATGAACCCATATACAGTTTTTCTTCGCTACCTTTGCCAGCTCCTCTTCAGGTACAAAGCCCAGGGACTGACGAATGCGCTCAACAAACCCTCTCTCACGAATCGCTCTGACCGCAAAAACCGGGATTATGAGCAGCACCACAATTATGGCGGCGATATTATAAAGTAACTGCATGTTTTTTCCCCTACTGTAAATTGTTATTTGCTGAACTGAATTTTGTAAAGGCTGCTGTAGAGCCCGCCGAGCTGCAGCAGCTCCTCATGGGTGCCGTGCTCGCGTATACGCCCCTTTTCGATTACATAAATCTGGTCGGCGTTGAATATAGTAGAAAGACGATGTGCTATTACAAAAGAAGTGCGCCCGACCATCAGCCTGTCGAGAGCGGCCTGCACAATCTTCTCACTTTCCGTATCAAGGGCAGAGGTTGCTTCATCAAGAATAAGCAGCTGCGGATCTTTTAAAATTGCGCGTGCAATAGCAATACGCTGCCGCTGTCCTCCGGAAAGGTTCATTCCACGTTCTCCGATTTTAGTATCATAGCCTTCCGGAAGCTGCATGATGAAATCGTGGGCATTAGCGTCCTTTGCTGCCTGAATAATTTCCTCATCAGATGCGTCAAGACGCCCATAACGTATATTCTCCCTGACCGTTGTCGAAAACAGCATCGTTTCCTGGGGAACGATACCAATCTGTTCACGCAGAGAAGACATGGTAACATCACGGACGTCCTGCCCGTCTATACGAATGGCACCGCCCGTAACATCGTAAAACCGCGGGATAAGGTTTGCCACAGTAGATTTTCCCGCACCGCTTGGCCCGACAAAAGCAATCATCTGCCCGGGTTCAGCCGAAAAACTGATATTCTGAAGTGCCGGCACATCTTCCTTGTATCCGAAGGTTACATCATCAAACTCAACACGGCCCTTCACCGCCGGAATAGGCTTTGCCTCCGGCTTGTCCGAAATTGCTTCCGGCATATCCATTATAGCAAAAACACGGTCTGCGCCGGCCATTGCTTTCTGAATAGTACCATAAACACGGCTGATTCTTTTGACCGGATTAGCAAGATTGACCGCATAGGTCAAAAATGCAACCAGTGCACCAGCCGTGATATTTCCGTTTACAACCTCATAGCCGCCAAACCATACAATAACTGTAACGGCCACTGCCGCAAGAAACTCAACGGTAGGCGTCAGAAGGCTCTGTATTTGCACGCTTTTCATCTGTGCCCGGAAATTCAAATCATTCTGTTTTGTGAAACGGTCTATCTCAAAATCTTCGCGAACAAAAGACTTTACAACACGAACCGCAGAAATGCTTTCCTGCATAAGCGCCGTAATATCAGCAAGACGCTCCTGTATGACAGCACCGGAGGATTTCATCTTTCTTCCGAAAATCTTCATAGCCTCGCCAACAAGAGGAACCGTAATAAGCGTCAGGAGACTGAGCTGCCAGTCAAGAAGGAACATCATTACGAGAGAACCGATAAAAATCGAAGTCTCCGTAACAAGTTCGATAAGGCGGTCTACAAGCGCATTCTGCAAAGCCGCAACATCATTTGTGATGTAACTCATTATTTCACCGGTCTGGTGACGGTCAAAATAAGAAAGCGGCAAACGCTGAAATTTTTTGAACAAAATTTCCCTGACATCTATGATAACACGTTCACCAACAAAAGACACGAGGTAACTTTGACCATAGTAAAAAATTCCTCGAATAAGGAAGGTAATGATAATGCCCGCCGAAATAACATTAAGCATCATCATATCCTTTTCAGCCAGAACCTTATCAATCATATCTTTTATAATCCACGGAAGATACAGATTCGCACCTGCCGCGATTACGATGCAGATAATGGCTTCGAAAAGCCGTCTTTTATATGGAAGTATATATTTCAAGAGACGCGAATAATTCTTCATTACGTTCCTCCCAAAGAACCTTTGTTTTTTCCGTAACGTGCCGCGGCATCCAAAATTTTCTCCGCCACACGTTTTGCCGCATTGGGCTTGCCCAAACGTTCACAGGCCAAGCGCAGCTTTTCACGCACCCCCGCCGAATAAGACGGTTCTTCCCAAAAGCGACGTGATTCCTTCAAAATCCTGTCAGGATTTACCTCCTCCTGAAGAAGCTCCGGCTGAATTTCCTCATCAAGCAGAATATTCGGCAGGCTGAAAAACTTTACATGCACCAAAAGCTTTCCGAAAAAATACGAAACAGGCGACAGACGGTAAAGCACTATACACGGGAGCCCCATAAGCGCCGCCTCCAAAATGACAGTACCCGAGGTGGCAAGCGCAAATTCCGCCTGTCCCATAAGATCATAGGTATGATCATGGGTAAATCTGACAGGAACCCCTGCGCTTTCAGCCATCTTTGCCATATCTGCCTGTGCCATGCTTTGAGCAACAGGCAGGTAGAAAACTGCATCAGGCTTTTCCGCAAGAATTCTTTTTGCTCCCTCAAGCATTGCCGGAAAAAGCAGCTTTATCTCCTGCCGGCGGCTTCCCGGCATCAAAAGAACGGGATATTCCCCGGACTTTATTCCGAAATATTCCCTAGCCTCTTCATCGCTCATGGAAGCATGAACCTTATCAACAAGCGGATTCCCCACAAAGCTGATATTTGCTCCGGCATCCTCGTAAACCTTTGTTTCAAACGGAAATATGGCAGCAAACTCATCAGCAAGAGCCGCGCATGACTTCGCGCGGCCTTTCCGCCATGCCCACGCGGACGGTGGAATATATGAAAATACCGGAATCCCTATTTCTTTTGCTCTCTTGGCAAGTCTCCAGTTAAAATCGGGGTAATCAATAAGTACCAAAAGATCAGGACGTTCTTTTTTCATCACGTCTGTCAAATGATTGAGAAGGCGAAGAATACGGCGAATGTTCAAGATAACCTCCCAAACGCCCATGACGCTGTAATCTGCCATGTCTGCCACAAGACGTACTCCTGCGGCCTGCATCTGTCTGCCCCCGAAGCCTATAAGCTCCGTCTCCGGAGAAACTTCACGAATAGCTGTGGCAATACTTGCACCGTGTAAATCTCCGGACACTTCTCCGGCAGAAAACATTATCTTCATACATTCGCCTCCTTTCCCTTTCAAATAACCGCTAACACTTTATTATAACGCATTTATTCCAGTTTTGCCAAAGACACAAAAAAAGCGGCAGATACTTTTCGTAGTATCCGCCGCGCTTCTATTCATCCACGGACTACATAGACATGGCTACAATCGTTATCTTGTTCTTTTCCGCCAGAGCGATAACGTCCTCCCGATCAACCAGCAGAGTCCGTCCAGCTTCGATGGCCAGCGCCTTCGCACCAACAGCTGCCATATGCTCAATGGTAGCGACCCCAACGGCAGGAACATCAAATCTAAGGTCCTGCTCAGGCTTTGCAACCTTCACAACAACCGCTCCCCCGCGAGCCAGCTTGCCTCCGCGGTCAATACAGGCATCAGTTCCCTCAATCGCTTCCAATGCCATAACAGCCTGCTCTTTGACAACAACCGTCTGCCCGACATCCATACGACCAATCTCTTTTGCCATACGGAATCCAAATTCCATATCCTTGCGTTCCGATTCAGTCGGCTCACGTTTCGTAAGCGTTCCTTCCGACGGCATCAACGGTCGTATCAGAAGCGTCTGGTCACAGACCTCAATCCCGTCCTTTGCCAGTTCTTCAACAAAAGACAGCATAATCGTATCGTCCTTATGGTCAGGCAGCGACCAAAGAATCTTTACTGTCCGGAAATCCGGCAGCGCATAATTGCCGCTAATAAGCAGTTCCTTGGTGACCTTACCAATCATAGTGACCTTATGTACATCATTTTCTTTCAAAAAATCTATGATTTTACCGACTTTGGCAACATTTATCTCCGCATAGCCGGCTACATTATCCTTTAATGTCTCATCAACTTCGGAAAGCAGCGCTACCGCATAAACCTCATATCCCAGCTTCTTTGCGGCCTGTGCGCACTCAACCGGCAGATGCCCGACACCTGCCAAGAGTCCGATTTTTTCCATTGTATCCTCCAGTTAACGTTCAACCATTATCCGAATCGTTGCGGCCTCCGCGGCATATACCGCGGTCAGCGTTCCTCAGAAAACGGAGGAAATGATCAACCTCCACACAGGAATCCACTTCCTGCTCAATAACCTCAATAGCCTTCGAAACATTGTATCCGGAACGGTACAGAATTTTATATGCCTGCTTAATGCGGCGGCGTGATTCCGAAGGAATTCCCGCACGGGAAATACCTACACTGTTAAGTCCGATTGCCCGTGCCGGTGCTCCATTGACGATAGTATAAGGAACCACATCCTGAGTAAGACGACTCATTCCTCCGACCATCGCATTCCGTCCGATTTTGACGAACTGATGAACTCCGGACATTCCGCCGATAACGACACGGTCTTCAACCTGAACATGTCCGGCAATCATAGCAGCATTCGACATTATAACATTATTGCCAACAATACAGTTATGTGCAATATGAACCGTTGCCATAAGGAGACAGTCATTGCCGATGCGGGTTTCCTCACCCTCGCCTGTTGCACGGTGAATCGTTGTGCACTCGCGCACCTTCGTACGATCTCCGATAACAACATAGCTTTTTTCACCGACAAATTTCAAATCCTGCGGTTCTTCTCCGATGGACGCAAACTGATAGAATTTGCAGTCCTTGCCGATCGTCGTCCAGCCTGTAATGACAACATGAGGACCAACAACCGTGCCATCCCCGATGGTAACATTCGGACCAATTACTGCATACGGACCTACCTCAACATTTTTTCCAAGCTTCGCGCCCGGATATATTACCGCGGTCTCATGTATTTTATTCGTGTTTTCATTCTCCGCGTTCATTTCCTACACTCCTTCACCGATCCTGCTTTTTAGGGCACCTACCCTTACGTAAAATATAATCCCCCAGATATGACATTTCTCGCAGTCGGTTTAGGACTAAAACAGCTCATTTTCTCCTATTCTGTAGGAACATCATTATTTTACGGCAAAAATCTACTTAATCTGTACTTTTTTCTTTGTTTTTCTTTATTTCTTGCAATTTAATCTTCGGGCTTTTTCAAAGCGAATATAAAATCACCCTGTGCCACGAGTTTGTCATCAACAAAAGCCTCTGCATGCAGCTTGCCAAAACTCGACTTAACAACATGCATAAGTTTTGCTTTCATAACAAGCTGATCTCCCGGAACTACGGGACGTTTGAATTTTACGTTCTCCATTCCCCCGAAAAGAGCGATCTTTCCGCGGTGTTCCTCAGGATACAGCATAGCAATTCCTCCGACCTGTGCCATGGCCTCAAGAATAAGTACTCCCGGCATAATCGGATTACCCGGGAAATGCCCGGCAAAGAACGGCTCATTGAGCGTAACATTTTTAATGCCCGTAGCCGATTCAAACGGCTCTATCTCAATGATACGGTCAACCAAAAGCATCGGCGCGCGATGCGGAAGAATCTCCTGAATTTCATTCACATTCAATACCATACGATTTCACTCCCTTGCAGTTACTCAAACTATATACACTGATCAAGCTAAATTCAGTGAAATGCCTCGTAAATCTTTTTTGCAAGCTGCGTATTCAGCGCATGCGCAGACTTCACCGCGATAATATGGCCCCGTATAAGCCCTGCCAGCCTAAGGTCACCTAATACATCAAGAACCTTGTGACGGACAAGCTCATCAGGAAAACGCAGTGTATTAAGCCACTTCTCATCATTATATACAATAACGTTTTCAAGCGTTCCGCCGAGGCCCAGCCCCATGCTGTGCAATGCCTCAATTTCCTTCTCGTAGGCGATTGTACGTGCCGGAGCAATCTCTTTGCGGTATACGCCTTCATCAAGTTCCACGTCGCAGTACTGCGTTCCAACCAAGGGATGCGGATTCAGCGACGTAAAGGAAACTCTTAGACCGTCATAGGGAAGAACCATTACAAAACGGTCTCCGTCATCCACACGGTAAACGCGGTCTATAATGATTTCCTTCCGTTCCCTTTTCTGCTCTTTTATGCCCGCTGAAGCCAAAAGATCCAAAAACTCAAGTGCAGCACCGTCAGCCACGGGCGGTTCCTCTGCATCAAGCTCAACGCGGCAGTTATCAATGCGCGCTGCCTGAAAAGCAGACATCAGATGCTCAATGGTGAAAAATTTAATCCCGTTTTCTTCAATAGTCGTCGCACGTACCGTAGCTGTTACGCTGGATGCCACCGCATGGACGATCGGCTGCCCTTCCAAGTCTGTTCGGACAAATACAATACCCGTGTCCTCAGGTGCCGGAAGAAGACGCATGTGAACATCCTTTCCGGAATGCAGTCCGATACCTGTATAAACTGCTTCTTTAGCAATTGTCTGCTGCTTCAAAGTAAAACCTCCAAAACGGACATGAGAAAAAAGTCCGCACAAAATCCCATTGTATCTATTTTAACTAAGTTTTTCATCTCACGCAAGTTTTGAAGAAGGGGTTAGAATTTTCCATCCACTTAAAACCCGCCTATCTTTAAGACAACGCATCATACGTCCGCACAACACATTATTTCTGCTACTATTTTTGTATGCTCTCTCGTTTCCTGAAACAATGAACTGCAAAAA
>NZ_CDXDFU010000085.1:0-2593 GCF_978017985.1 Schwartzia sp. (in: firmicutes)
GCATTAAGCTCAGGAACATCCTTGCCGTTTTCCGGATAGAATGTATAGAATGCGTTTACAAGCTCCATGACAGCGGAAATAGCCGTATTGAACGTGAAGCGGTCACGGATATCCTCAGTTACTTTATCAATGGTTACATGAAGGATACGGCGAAGGTCTTTTTCTTCCTTCGTGAGCTTCGATACATCATAGGTATCGGAAGCACCCTTGACAGCATCCTCAAACTGCTGAACAATACGCCATACGCGGCCGAGGAAGCGGAACGCACCCTCAACGCCCTGATCGCTCCACTCAAGGTCACGTTCAGGCGGTGCCGCAAAGAGAATGAACAGGCGGGCCGTATCTGCGCCGTATTTAGCGATAATCTCCTCAGGGGATACTACGTTGCCCTTGGACTTGCTCATCTTGGAGCCGTCTTTTATGACCATGCCCTGCGTAAGAAGGTTTTTGAACGGCTCATCAAAATTGACAAGTCCTTCATCGCGGATAACTTTTGTAAAGAAACGGGAGTAGAGAAGATGCAGGATTGCATGCTCAATACCGCCGATATACTGGTCTACAGGAGCCCAGTAGTTTACTTTATCCTTGTCAAAAGGCATTTCCGTATTTTTCGGGTCCGTATAGCGGAGATAGTACCAGGATGAGCAGATGAACGTATCCATGGTGTCTGTCTCACGTTTTGCGGGAGCGCCGCATTTCGGGCATGTGCAGTTTACAAATTCCTCGCACTGTGCCAGCGGAGAAACGGAGCCCTGCTCGAATTTTACATTCTCAGGGAGACGGACAGGCAGGTCTTTCTCGGGAACAAGCACAGGGCCGCAGTGCTCACAGTGAATGATAGGAATCGGCGCACCCCAGTAACGCTGACGCGAGATGAGCCAGTCACGCAGGCGGTAATTGACCTTGCGCTCACCGAAGCCCTGCTTCTCAGCCTCGTCAATTATTGCCTTCTGTGCCTCATGCATTTCCATGCCGGTGAACTTGCCGGAGTTGACAAGGACACCCTCTTTTTCTACGTAAGCCTCAGTCATTTCCTCAAGCTTGAGCTCGCGGTCCTTCGGCTGAAGCGTAAGGATAATCGGAAGGTTGTATTTCTTTGCGAACATCCAGTCGCGCTGGTCTCCTGACGGTACGGCCATGACTGCGCCTGTTCCGTAATCAGCGAGTACATAGTTCGTAATCCAGAGCTGTACCTTGTCTCCCGTGAACGGGCTGACTGCGTAGATACCCGTAAAGATACCTTCTTTTTCGGATTCGCTGGAGGTACGCTCCATTTCGGACTCGTTGCGGACTTTCTCACAGAAGGCTTTGATTTCCTCAGCCTTCGGATTATTTTCGATGATTTTTTCTACCAGCGGATGCTCTGCGGCAAGCGCTACAAATGTAATTCCGTATGCCGTATCCGGACGTGTCGTATAAACGGCAAAGTTCTCTCCGAGCTCAGGAACCTCCATCCGGAACTCAAGACCTTCACTGCGTCCAATCCAGTTTTCCTGCATTGTTTTAACGCGCTCAGGCCAGCCCTTCAGAAGGTCAAGGTCCTTCAGAAGCTCGTCTGCGTAATCCGTAATCTTGAGGAACCACTGGGAAAGATCTTTTTTATGGACCTCATCATCGCAGCGCCAGCATTTTCCGTCAATAACCTGCTCATTTGCAAGAACGGTTCCGCATGTATCGCACCAGTTTACGGAAGCTTCCTTCTTGTATGCGAGGCCGCGCTTGTAGAAAAGCTCGAAGAGCCACTGTGTCCAGCGGTAATATTCAGGACGGCATGTCTCTACCTCACGGTCCCAGTCGTAGGACAAGCCCATTTCGCGCTGCTGGCGGATCATGTTTTCGATATTGGAATAGGTCCAGTCTGCCGGACGGACGCCGTGTTTAATAGCTGCATTCTCCGCAGGCATACCGAAAGCGTCAAAGCCCATCGGATGGATGACGTTAAAGCCTTCCATGCGTTTGTATCTTGCCATAACATCTCCGATGGAGTAGTTACGGACATGTCCCATGTGCAGATTTCCCGAAGGATACGGGAACATTTCCAATGCGTAATACTTCGGAAGCGCAGGGTCATATTCCGTTTTATATGTCTTTTCCTCTTCCCACTTCGTCTGCCATTTTTTCTCAATTTCATGCGGAGTATATTTCTCCATTCCGGCTCCCCCTCTTATATACGGTTGATTACTTATTTTTGTGCTCAACGGGGGAAAGAATAATATTCTTTCCTTCACGATGTACGTTCATGCGATAATCGACGATTCCCTCTTTGTAGAGGTCGACTTTAAGCTCAAGCAGCAGCTTGCCAATTTTGTCGATGACATCCTGTGTCAGATATGCAATTCGGATATCCTTGCCCGGGTGCTCATCAGCGGCGCGTTTTGCTGCTTTCTTTTCCATCTTCTCGCCTGCCTCCATGAACATGGATTCAAGCGTAGGTTCTTCTACAAAGTTTTTGAGCATATCCTTGTCGGATAAGTTTTTTGGTATTTTACTCATGTTAATCCTTCTTTACTTTTGCCCATGTATCACGAAGACCTACTACCTCATTGAAAACAAGATGCTCAGGAGTCGTATCCTTGTCTACACAGAAGTAGCC
>NZ_CDXDFU010000086.1:0-1562 GCF_978017985.1 Schwartzia sp. (in: firmicutes)
CGGCATGACCTTGCGTCCTGCTGCAAGGCGGATATTTGCTTCCGGGTTGATGTAGCGGAAGAACGCAATGGTACGCATAACATCCTCTGCAGGAATCTGCGGACGATCCTCAAGAGCAGTGCCCTTAATCGGCATAAGAGCATTGATGGGGATGGAGTAGATGTTAAGCTCCGCAAGGCTGATTGCCATGTCGAGACGGTCATCCCAGTCCTCGCCCATGCCGATGATACCGCCGGAGCATACACAGAGGCCTTCCTTCTGTGCAATCTTAATCGTGCGGATTTTGTCGTCATAAGTATGAGTTGTGCAAATCTGCGGGAAGAAGCGCTTGGATGTCTCAATGTTGTGATGGTAGCTTGTTACGCCTACCTCGTGCAGACGGTGGAACTGCTCAGCGTTCAAAAAGCCCATGGAAGCACAAAGCTCGATTGTGAGGTCCTTTTTCATCAGACGGAATGCATCGAGGGCCTTTTCAAATTCCTCGCCTGTAAGAGCACGTCCTGCCGTGACAATGGCAAAGCGGTTCAGACCTGCATCCTGATTCTTTTTTGCTTCGGCGTATATTTTTTCCTTCGGAAGGAAAGGATATTCATCGATACCTGTGCAGTGATGAGCAGACTGAGCACAGTACTTGCAGTCCTCAGGGCAGCGTCCGCTGCGTCCGTTGATGATGGAACAAAGGTCGACATGGTTTTTGCGGTAGCGTTTCTGAATAGCTCCTGCTCCGCGCTCAAGCTCCTCAAGGTCACAGGTCTTGAAAAACTCAAGGTCGTCGCCTCGTTTGATACGGTAGCCGTTGATGATTTTTTGTGCAAGTTCTGAAATAGATGTGGTCATGGAAACAGCCTCACTTTGTATAGGAATCAATTCAGTATGAATTTCGGTTTAATTATAAGACTCGTCAGAATATTCGTCAACCAATATTTTGATAACGGTTAACCGAAAATGGGTTAACGATAAAAGTTGACGGTGATTTATGTGTGCTGTAAGCTTTAGGAAAGAATAACTCGGAAAAGGTTGAGCATTATGAAAAAACTGGTCTATGTACATGGTAAGAACGGCAATGCCGCGGAAGCGGAGCACTACAAGCCCTTTTTCCCGGAGTATGATGTTATAGGGTTCGACTATAAGGCCGAAACACCTTGGGAAGCAAGGGGAGAATTCAGAGGTTTTTTCGATTCCTTGGACGCTGAATATACTGATATCGCGGTGATTGCAAACAGCATCGGGGCTTTTTTTACCATGTGTGCGTTAGGCGATAAGCGAATGGAAAAGGCTTATTTTATTTCTCCTATCGTTAATATGGAACGTCTTATTGCCGATATGATGAAGTGGTGCAGCATTTCCGAGACTGAATTGATGGAAAAGGGAACTGTAGAGACAAGCTTTGGTGAAAGGCTTTCGTGGGAGTATCTTTCATGGGTTAGGAGTAATCCTTTATCATGGGTGACGCCGACGGCTATACTGTACGGTTCAAATGATAAGCTGCAATCCATTGATACGATTCGGACATTCGCGGAAAATATCATGGCATCTGTTACCGTAATGGAAAATGGCGAGCA
>NZ_CDXDFU010000087.1:0-4264 GCF_978017985.1 Schwartzia sp. (in: firmicutes)
ACACTCAGTACCCGGGAGAGGGCGGCTGTAGTAGAAGCCCTGTATGTACTGTATTTCGTGTTCTTTCAGTATGCGCACCTCGTCCTCTGACTCAATACCCTCGACTATGACACTGAGCCCCAGATCTTTAATGATTCGGAACTCACTTCCGATTATACGGTGTGCCTTTTCCTGATTGAAGAACGCCTGCATGAGATTGCGGTCGAATTTTATTGTATCGAAGTTGTAGTCTATAAGATAGGAAATATTTGCATTTCCCGTTCCATAGTCATCAAGCGCAAAGGTGATGCCGTAATGGTTGAGGTCTGACATGTGATGCTTCATCAGCTCGGGTGTAACAAGTGCCATACGCTCGGTTAACTCAAAGCTTATCAGCGAGTGCGGCAGATTGTACTGCTCAATGGTGTTTATGATACGGTCTGCCATATCCGGCTGCATACATTCAAGCACAGAGAGGTTCATGTGAACGCGTTCTATGGAGATTTCCGGGTAATTCAGCAGAGAATCGCGGCAGAATGCACATATCTTTTCAAGAACAGCCTGTTGGAGACGGTATATGAGACCTGTCTGCTCGGCAATGTTTATGAATTTGTCGGGAGGAATAAATTTGCCGTCCGTATCCTTTAATCGGGCAAGCGCCTCAAGCATACATGCTTTTCCGGTTGAGACTTCCACTATTGGCTGATAGTACACCTCAAGGGTGTTTGCTTCAAGAGCAGCCTCCAGCACCTTTTTGATGTGAAGAGAGCTGCGATAGACCTGCTGGCAGGGATCATCAGGCCAGAGAATAGTTCCGCTGCTGATATTATTGTCGAGGCGAAGGGCGCGGAGAATACCGCACAGACCCTCAAAGGTTGAAAAATTCTCAGGAAATGATTCGACAAAAACATTGGCGGCAAGAGTTACGGGTGAATTTTGTACAGGCCAGGGACGTGTAAAACGGTCCGCCATGCGCTGGGCAATCTGTTTAATATGCTCAGGCTTTGTTATGAGAAGGAAACAGTGCTGGTCGGAAACATAATAAGCATACGCTTTCTCGTTTGTTTCAACGGACATCCAGTTGCTTATGCTTTCCTCCAGATGAAGAAGGGCAGTATATTCGATTACACGGAAAAGCGAACGATTCGCGTTAAGGTCTACACATATAACGCTGAAGGGCTTGGCCCTGCGAATGAACTGGGTCACCCTCATGTTAAAAGCTCGCCAGTTTCCAAAGCCGGTGACCGTTTCCTGATATATTTTCGGATCCTGCATCGTCCCATAGATATTGAGGAGAACGAGAGCGTTCACTGAGCTTGTCAAAAGCAGCGGGCGGTACAGATATTCAATACCAACTGCCAGCAGCGACAGCAGCGTAAATTCAGCGATGATGTATATGTGCTTCATTTGCAGACGCTCGCGGTAGTATACCGCCACTGCGAAAACAAGGATAAGATAGTAGAAATACGAAGCAAACTCAACAGACGCGTATGGTCCCAGAATATACGCGTTGTGTGAATCCAAATGATATATAACATGAGTCCAGGGGTTTGAAAGGATAAAGGCAATAAGAAAGACAGCGGGAACAACACCTGCGAAGAAGACACGTTGGTTGTTTTTTCTTGATATTCCGCAGAGTGCGGCAATATAAAGGAAGAAGCATAGCCTGCAAAGTGCTTCCACTACAAAAAAGGTCAGGTTGACGCCGTCTATGAACATTCGGGGCGTTATCTGCCCTGAGTTGATTGAAAGACTGGCGATAACGTTAAGACCGGCCTCTGTAAGAGCGGCACACAAAAAGTACACGAAAAACCGCATAGGCCGTGTAGCAATCTGCCGCTGAGAACGGATGTGAAGCAGCAATGCAAACATGAGGACAAACGATGCAAGCTCGTATTCGTAGATATAATGCATGCCAATCACCATTCTTGATAGAAACATAAATTAATCTATATATTCATATTACAGGGAAAAAAGGCACTTGGCAAGAGAACAGTTATCAAATGAAAGAAACTTAAAGAAAATTGAGAGAATCCTCATCATTTCTGAAAACGAAAGAATACTTGAATCTTTTCTGAAAACCTTGTATCATGATAGGCATACAAGCTTTACGATACTAAAGGTGGCGCGAAGCCGCAGAGAGGGATGAATTCAGTGGCAGAAAAGCAAAATGCCGAAGTAAAAAAAGCAGCCGATGAGGCGATCAAGGGGTACAAAGGAAACAGCAAGCAGTTCGTTATTTGGTTTGCTGCCCTCATTGTCGGTGCCATTCTCGGCTGGCAGCAGATTCCGGCACTCAACAGTCTTTTTGATTTTGTAGCAACAGTATTTACGAGACTGTTCCAGTTCATAGCTATTCCGACAATCGCGCTGGCGGTCGTCACTACGCTTTCAATGCTTGGCGCAAAACGCGACACCGGACGTATTTTTTCCCACGCAGTTACATATACACTGCTTACGACCTTTGCGTCAGGTATAGTTGCACTGGCACTTTATCTCTGGATTGCACCGGGCAATCTGCCTGCAGAAGCTGTTGGCGCGGGCGCAGCCAATGTACCGCAGAATCTCGGAAAGCTGTCCTATTACGATCACTTCCTGTCGGTTATTCCTAACAATCTGCTCCAGCCGTTTATCGCGGGCAACGTACTGTCAGTCCTTATCATTGCGGCTGCTGTAGGCCTTGGACTTGCTTTCATGCCGAAAAGCGAGAACAGAGATATGCTTGTTAAGGTTATCATGGGTGCGCAGGAGCTTCTCTTTACGCTTATCCGTGGACTGCTCTGGGCACTGCCTGCAGGTATCCTTGCATTTGCGGGACAGCTTTCGGCTCAGATTTCTGCGGGCGTTATCGTGGGTTCCCTCGGAAAATATGTAGCCGTTGTAATGGGTGGAAATGTTCTGCAGATATTCATTGTACTTCCAATCTTCCTCATACTGCGCGGGCTGAACCCACTGAAAGTATTTAAGGCAATGGCTCCGGCATTGGCAGTTGCCCTTTTCACAAAGAGCTCTGCCGGAACGCTTCCTGTGACATTGGCTTCGGCTGAGAACAATCTCAAGGCAAATAAGGCTGTTACGCGCTTTGTGCTTCCAATCTGCACGACTATCAATATGAACGGCTGCGCGGCCTTTATCCTCGTTACCTCGCTCTTTGTCATGCAGAATGCAGGTATTGAGCTTACTATGGGAACAATGATTACATGGCTGTGTATTGCTGTTTTCGCGGCGGTAGGAAATGCCGGCGTCCCGATGGGCTGCTACTTCCTTACACTTTCACTCATGTCCTCCATTGGCGCGCCTCTGGGAATCATGGGTATTATCCTGCCTATCTACACGATTATTGATATGGTCGAGACCGCTGAAAATGTCTGGTCTGATTCCTGCGTATGTGCAATGACCAACCATGACCTCGAAGGAAAGCTTGAGGACAGTGGGGAAGAAATTGAAGCGACAGTCTAAAAAAGTGTTGACAGACAAGAACCCGTCCGTTATAATATTTTTTGTCAGTTGACGTACTGACCATGCTGATGTAGCTCAGTTGGTAGAGCAGCTCATTCGTAATGAGCAGGTCATAGGTTCAAGTCCTACCATCAGCTCCAGTGAAATCAAGGCTTCCGAGAAATCGGAAGCCTTTTTTGATGCCTTACTAACCATTTTACTAACCACTATTTACCCGTTGTTTATCATCTATGGTAATATTATTGCCAGGTGAGGTTCTGTTGGCGTTATGAGGTGAATTGGAAATGAAGCTGATAGAGGCGGCAGGGAAAACAGTTAAGATTTTTCCCGCTGAAAAGGAAAACGCTCCGCTGGTGATTCTTAATACATTTGAGGACGATGGGGAAAGTGTTTACGCGGCAGTAAAAAAGATTACTGATGTGGAGTTTTCGCTTGCAGCAGTCGGAGGGATACTATGGGAGGCTGAAATGTCTCCATGGAAATGTCCGCCGGTTTATAAGGGAGGAGCTCCGTGTACAGGTGAGGCTGATGCATATCTTGACACACTGACCAAGGAAATTTTGCCTGAGATTCTTGGGCAGCTTTTGATGAAGCCATCGTATACTGCGCTGGCAGGATATTCTCTTGCGGGTTTGTTTGCTGTCTATGCTCTTTATAGGACGGATTTTTTTTCACGTGCTGCCAGTGCGTCATGTTCGTTTTGGTTTCCGGATTTTTGAGGTTTGCGCTTAATAATAAAATGGCTGTGCAGCCTGACTGTGTGTTTTTTTCTTTGGGGGATAAGGAAGCCAGGGTACGCAGCAGCATGCTTCGTGTTGTAGAGGAT
>NZ_CDXDFU010000088.1:0-4023 GCF_978017985.1 Schwartzia sp. (in: firmicutes)
AATACGAATGACGTCCTTATACTCCGCAATCTGTGAAAAATCCGCAGGAACAATATGATGCGGAGCCTGTGCGCCCCGCCGCTCAACACTGATGAACGGACCCTCCATGTGTGCGCCGAGCACACGTGCTCCATCCTCAACAGGATTGCTCATAACTTCACGGATATGATTAAACGAGCGGTAAATGCGCGGAAAATCATATGTCATAGTGGTCGGAAGCATTGCGGTTACACCTGTAGCCGCCTGATACCTCGCTATTGCACGGATTGAATCTACTGTCTCATCCATGGTATCACAGCCTACGCAGCCATGAAGGTGCACGTTTATAAATCCCGGCGATACATATCCGCCGTGCGCATCAAGTACGGATTCGAGATTTTCACGTTCTTTTCCGCGAAGCCCCATTTCCGGAACAATACGCGCAATGTACTGGTCATAAAGGAGCGCCTGGTGGTCAACAATCTGAAATTCTCCGTGTTCATCCGGCAGTATAAGACGCCCGTTGATGATTGCTTTCATTGTATCCTCCCGTTACTCGTCCTCTTTTTCACCCAGACGCGCCGCAGCCGCATGGTCTGCCAGCAGAAGCACGTTCCTGTGAAGTCGGAGAATTGATGCAGGCGCCTCCGGGGTGATATCACCGCGCACTGCCTGCCAAAGCGCCTGAGTTTTTCCTGCGCCGCTCGCAAGAAGCAAAATATTCTGCGCAAACATTATTTCCCGCACTCCCACGCTGATAGCCCAGTGAGGCGGTTCCTCAGGCTTAGTGAAAAATCGTGCATTTGCCTGCCTCGTAGCTTCACTGAGCTCCACTACATGCGTATCAGGGACAAAGCACTGCCCCGGTTCGTTGAATCCGATGTGCGCGTTCGGTCCGATACCGAGAATCATAAGGTCGATTCCGCCCGCAGCCTCAATTGCCGCACGGTACCGCCCGCATTCCAGCGCGATATCATCTGCCATTCCGTCAGGCGACATGATATGGTCTTCGCGGATATTGATATTATCGAACAAATTCTTCTTCATGAAATACCGATAGCTCTGCGGGTGATCCTCCGGCAGCCCGATATATTCATCAAGATTGAAGGTACGTACCCTTGAAAAATCCACCCTTCCCTCTTTGCATGCCTCTCCAAGGAGCTTATACAGAAGGAGCGGTGTGCTTCCTGCAGCCAGACCAAGAACGCTGTCAGGTTTATAGGCAATCTGGTTGATGACGAACTCTGCGGCTGCTTCACTCAGGTCTTCATATGAATCGTTGATTCTTACCTTCATTATGGTTCCTCCTAAAGAAAGCTTTCCGTTTCGATTTATCTTTATTTTACACTTTCAAGCTCCAGTATACAATGCAATGCGCCCAACATTCCCGCGTCATTGCCCAAATCCGCGAAAGAAATGCGTGTCGTTTCGAACACATTTGAAATCATCACATTTGAAAGTCTTTTCTTGAGCATCGGCTCCAAAAATTTTTTCTGCGCTGCAATACCTCCACCGATAACAACAGCTTCAGGGTTTACAATACAAGAAATCGTCCAGATTCCCTGCGCAAGATAATCAAGCATTGAATCTATTGCCTCAAGGCAAATACTGTCGCCCTTTTGCGCCCATTCAAATACTTTTTTGCCGTCAACATCACACACGTCCAACGACTTTTTCAGAGCAACCCTCCTAACAAGCGCTGAAGTGGAAGCAAGTTCCTCCAGCGTACCGCCTGCAAGAGGGATATATCCTACTTCGCCTGCAAAATTCGAAGTGCCGTGTATCAGCTTTCCGTTGATTATGACACAGCCTCCGACACCTGTGCCAAGTGTTATGCAGACCAACGGAGAAGCTTCTTTCCCTGCCCCCAGCCACGCCTCGCCGAGCCCTGCACAGTTCACATCATTTTCAACCGTGCAGGGAACACCCGACAATGTCTCAAAAAAATCGCGAAGCTTTGTCCCTGTGTATCCGGGGATATTATCCGACGCAAATTCGATTACGCCTTTTTCCGTGTCAACAACTCCCGCGGAGGATACCCCGATTCCGTTTACCGGGAATTCCTTTTTGATTTCACCGAGCTTCTCTCCCAGCAGTTCAAGCATGGAGTCTATCCCTTTTTCACGAACCGTATTTTTAGCAGAGCCTTTTTTTACAAAACGGCCATTCTCGTCCGCAGCTCCGTATTTTATTTCCGTCCCTCCGATATCGAAAAGCGCGTAAAAGCCCACTCTCATGCCTCCCAGTTCGAAGGAAGCTGTGACGGCGGTACGGGTGGTGGGAGATTCGTCGGATCAGCCTTCGGGTCCGCCTTTATCTGCTTTTCCTTTTCCTCAACCTCCGCTATACCTTCCTTGAATTTCCCCAAAAGATCGCCTACCGCGTCGTCAAAATCCGCACCGATATGAAGCCGTCCTTCTTCGTAGTCCGGTTCTCCCGGCAATTTAACAGCCTGTATCTTCTTTCGTTCATTTGTTGCCGTCAGAAGAATTTCTGCCATCCGTTCCTTTTGATCCTTGATTTCCATCAGAATTTCCTTTCACAATATCCCCAAATCAAATTAAAGCACACGCACAAAATCCTTTGTGATAAGCTGCGGTCTGGTGATAGCCGAACCTACAATCGCAGCCCACACGCCCATATCCATCATGCGTCTTAAATCCTCAGGCGTATGTATCCGTCCCTCGCCGAAAACAGGGACAGATAAATCCGCAGCCAGCCGTGCCGCAGCTGCATAATCCGGCCCTTCCAGCTGCGGCGAATAATCCGTATATCCGGAAAGCGTCGTTGAAACCGCATCCACGCCAAATTTCTCCGCAGCTTTTCCTTCTTCATATGTCGAAATATCCGCCAAAACGAGCCGACCTGCCTCATGAATTTTTTCAATAAGTGTTTCAACCTTTTCTCCATTGGGACGCCGGCGGTTTGTCATATCGAGGGCTATCATCTCACATGGTGTTGAAAGAAGCTCTTCCACCTCACGCATTGTCGGAGTAATGTAAATCGCCGAATCCGCGTAATTTCTCTTTATAAGGCCTATAATGGGAAGCCCCGTCACCTTTTTAATTTCATTTACGTCTTCTGCACCCTGAGCCCGAATAGCCGCTGCGCCGCCTTCCTTTGCCGCCAACGCCATACGTCCCATTATAAACGCGCTGTGAAGAGGCTCCGCTTCAAGTGCCTGACACGACACGATGAGTTTTCCCTTCACCTGTTCAAAAAAAGAATGCATTAATCTGTACACTTCCAAAAGTAAAATTCAAATGCCTAACAGTATATTATTTCTCCATATGCGAAACATTTTCCTTCACATTTATAAAATTTTCATGAAAAGCCTGTACGCTGCAAAGCAGAAAAGCCCACGGAGTCTTCGCTCCGTGAGCTTCATGTCATATTTTCCCCTCAGCCTTATCTCTGCGCAGACAATCCACCGCATCCATGACCATGCGCGGCGAAATTTTCTTCTGGCATTCAAGCTCCCTTTCCTTATCTCCCTTATGCCTCGGGCAGATATCAAAGATAAATTTCGCAAAATCGTCATTAGCACAACCGTTGCATACCATCCTGTTATATACGCGGTACGGCGTATGAAACTCATACCAATCCCGTGTAAATCCTGCAATCATGATAACAGGACAGCCCACCGCCTTCGCAAGCCAGGCAAGGCCGCTGGAAAGACCTACGAAAAAATCCGCGTGTGCCAAAAGCTCCGCTCGCTGAACCAGCGGCAAATTTCCTGTAAAATCCTCCGCTCCCTTCGGCATTTCCGTTACATACCCGTCACGTTCCTGTCTTTTGTCACGGTCGATACAAAGCACCCTGTATCCAAGTTCTCTCAGATAATCTACCAGCATATCCCAGCCCCTTGGCCAAAGCCATCCTTTGTTGGGGGTTGATGCCTGCACCGCTATACAGACATAAGGCTCCACAATCGTTCTTTCTACCGTCGCTGTGTATCTTAGCAGCTGTGGCGTAGGAAGCCCTGTCAAAAGCTGTCCGTACATGGTGAGTGGACGGCTTTCCGCACGTATAGGCAAAGCACTC
>NZ_CDXDFU010000089.1:0-12506 GCF_978017985.1 Schwartzia sp. (in: firmicutes)
ATCCTTCATTACCTGCAGATTTCCCTGTTCCATAAAAGAATCCGCGCAGCATATGAGCTCAGGCTCACGTATGTCAAAAACATCAACTCCCAAAGCTTCTCCTATCCCCGCTGCCTCCAGCACAGGGCGAATATCTATATTCGTATAAAACGACGAAAGATAATCTATATTTCCACGTTCAATCCCTGACGGGTTATTCCGCTTTTCCAAAGGCTCCTGCAGTTCTGCCATAGTCCTCTGTATTGAGAGAATCCCTTCAGCCGCTTCCTCTGCCTCAGCTTCACTTCTGCCGTACAAAACCAGCAGACTTTTTATGTACTTCCGATAAAGCTCTATCTTTTCACGATTCCCGGAATCAGACATAAACTCCCTGCCCAGCCCCGGCTGCGGCACTCCCCACACCGGAATGCATCTGCTGCCGTCAAAGCGGTCACGCTCCACGGCAAAACCTCCGAACCAGTCCGCAAACTGATACTCGCCCATGAGTGCTCCCATTGTCTCCGCATACTCCTGCGGAGTGCTGCATGCCTCAATTCCGGCGAAAATCTCCGCCAACTCTCCAAATCCTGCCCTTTCCCGTCCTCTGTCGTCGTTTACGCATGCATAAAGCGCAGCTATGCGGGCAAAATCCGCATTTCTCTTCGGTTCAAGTGTCGCCGCAGTCGTTATGCGTCCCAGAATCCCCCCTGTTTTCTCCTCCAATGAAGAAAACATATTTTTTGATGCCTGCCCTGCCACCAACGGTGTATCCTTTATCCATTCATAATTCACGGAAAGATAAAAATCATCCTGCGGCCGCGGAGCTTTTTCTGTATGTGACGCGTCAATATCCACAAAAAAATCTGTCGGCGCGGCATAACATGACGTCATAAAAACAAAAAGCGCCATACACAGTGCTGCAGCCCTTATCTTCACAGCATTTTCCGCCATCATACCGCCCCCCTCATTTAAGCATAAAAATCTTTATTTAATTGTAGCATGTCAATGCAGGAAAAAGGATAATTAAGTCGAATAAATTAAGTATGATGTAAATCATATTATTATAGGAAAAATTTTTCATATATTCATAAAAAGGACCGGGACATAACGCACTCTTATCTGCATTTCCGCGTATAACGGAAAAACCACGTTCATTCAGGTGTATCAGTCAAGGATGTGATTTCTATGCGCAGAGCCGCGGCCGTATTTATTTTTTTTCTTATTATGATTATTTCTCCGATGAACGCATCCGCCGTCGGTGAGTCTATTCGTGTTGGCTTCGTTCCGACACCGGGCTTTTCACAATATAAAATCAGCGGAAAAATGAGCGGCTATGCCATTGCCTGGTTTACTGAAATCACAAAGTACACCAACTGGCAGTGCGAATATGTTCCCTTCAAATCCAACGAAGAAATGATTGCCGCCGTGCGCGACGGCAAAATAGATACAGCCATAGGCTTCGGCCCCCATGAACCGTCCTCAGACCATCTTTTCTTTACGCTTCTCACAGAGGAACCCCTTGCTCTTTACACGCACATAAATTCCGACCGGTTCTACTATGAGGATTATGCCAATTTCAACGGCAGCAGTATAGCTGTGATTTCAAATTCCGATGAAGAAAAAACTCTTCGTAGATACGCGGAGCAGACAGGTTTTTCGTATACGCCGGTCCCCTGTACCAACCACAGGGAGGTTTTTAATGCCCTTGATACCAACCGTGCAGACATCGCTCTCGCAAGTCTGTTTTTCGGAACTCCGGATTACCGCATTGTCGGATATCTGGGCTATGACACCTCCTGGACCGTTGTGTCTCTCGACCGCAAGGATAACTTTCCCACAGAGCTTTCGACTTACTGGCTCATGGCCAAGCGCCATACGGCTCCCGAAAACTTCCCTCCGCGGCCTGACCTCACCATAAACGCTTACCACAGCAATACCTTTTCCCATCCTACTCTCACCCGCGAAGAGCTTCGCTGGATTGCAGAGCACCCGGATTTTGAAATCGGATATTATGAGAGACCTCCGTTCATGTACACGGATTCCTCCACAGGAGAACCCGCAGGTATTGCCATTGATATCTTTAACCAGCTCGGCCAGCGCCTGGGTATGACCTTCACATTCGTAAAGCACTCGGACGAATCCGTTCTGCCTGCTCAGTATGTGAACAGCCCTGACACTCCCGACGCTATCCTCGGTATGAGATATCTTCCGAACCGCACAGACGTCGAAGGTATGCGTCTTACACGCCCGTATGTCTCCAGCGCCTTTGGCTTCGTAGGGCATCGTGACCGTTCATATTCCATGACCGACTGGCACTCCGTCGCCATGCCTGCCTATTCAAAAGGAACACAGCAGTTCCTGGACAAAAACTATCCGGGCTATTCCCCGATAATATTCCGGACGCAGGATGAGTGTCTGGACGCAGTCCGTGACGGAAAGGCAGACCTTGCGCTTATGGATATCTATACCATAAATTTCATGCTGCTCCGTCACCGCTATGATGACCTCATGACGATTCCGGCTACCATCACACCGCAGGAATACTGCCTCGGTATCTCCGATAAGGTTAACCCTGAATTCGTTTCCATAATAAACAAAGGACTCCTCACGATTCCCATTGACGTGCGGCAGGATATCATTCTCTCCCACACCAAGGACCCGTACTGGACTCCCGAGCTCATAGACTACTTTTATAAATACCGTCTTGCCTTCGTAGTTATCGGCATTCTTCTGATTCTGATTGTCCATATGATTTTCTCGGACTTCTTCACACGGTACAGAAACATGCAGATTCTCGAGGAAAAGAATGCAGAGCTTACCGATGCCATTGCCCTTGTGGAATTTGCCAATCAGTCAAAAAGCCGATTCCTTGCCCGCATGAGCCATGAGCTAAGGACTCCAATGAACGCCATACTGGGCTTTACGAACATCGCGCTGAACCACCCGGAAAACCGCGATACTGTCAGCGATTATCTGAAGAAAATACGCCTGTCATCTCAGGCGCTTCTCTCGATTATAAACGACATCCTTGACATGTCCGCAATCGAAAACAACAAGCTCACCATAAAAGACGCACCCTTCAAGCTGTCGGAATCCGTTTCTACGGTGCATGAAATGTACATTCCGCAGTGCAACCTGAAAAAAATCACCTACGAAGTCGTATGCGACACTCAGGATAACGAGTTCCGCGGAGACCAGAACCGTATCAACCAGATTCTTTTGAATCTCATATCAAATGCCGTTAAATTCACTCCCGAAAACGGTACAATACGTGTCGAATTCCACGAAAAAAATATCACGGAAAATTCTGCTGACCTCGTATTTGTAGTGCAGGACAACGGAATCGGCATGAATGACGAGTTCAGGAGCCGTCTGTTCAAACCCTTTGAACAGGCTTCCGCCCAGACCTTCCAAAAATACGGCGGCAGCGGCCTTGGCCTTTCCATTACCAAAAACCTCACGGAGCTCATGCACGGACGTATTTCTCTGGAAACAAAGCCGGGCGAAGGTTCAAAATTTACCATAGAAATACCTGTTGTCCGTATTCCTCAGCAGGTAAGCGCACAGGCAGAGGAGCCGGCAAAATACGATTTCACCGGTGCTCATGTGCTCATAGCAGAGGATAACGCTCTGAATCTCGAAATCGCCACCATGCTGCTTGAAGACACGGGAATCAAAGTCACCTCGGCAACGGACGGACAGGTCGCCATTGATAAATTCCTCGCCGCAGAGGAAGGCACCTTTGACCTCATACTCATGGATATACAGATGCCTGTCAAAAACGGATACGAAGCAACGAAAGGCATACGCGCTTCCTCACATCCGCAGGCGAAGACCATCCCTATCATAGCAATGACAGCAAATGCCTTTGAGGAAGACCTGCGCAACTCGCAGGAAGCAGGAATGAACGAGCACCTTGCAAAGCCTATAGACGTCGTGAAGCTCTACAAGACGCTGGCAAGATTTCTTCCGGCGCGTTCATAACTCGACAAAGTCCTGAGAGCCGCTGTATACTACTATGTATACAGTGGCTTGTTTCTTTGAAAGGACTTAATTATGGAATATATCATCTTTCTTCTGCTCGGCATAGGTGTCGGTACCTTCGGTACTCTTGTGGGCATAGGCGGCGGCCTTATACTCGTTCCCTTC
The DNA here is from genome assembly GCF_978017985.1 of Schwartzia sp. (in: firmicutes). Classification (NCBI taxonomy): domain Bacteria; kingdom Bacillati; phylum Bacillota; class Negativicutes; order Selenomonadales; family Selenomonadaceae; genus Schwartzia; species Schwartzia sp. (in: firmicutes). The sequence goes on from NZ_CDXDFU010000089.1 coordinate 4,129, forward strand.
TTCATTTTCTTCATGTCGGACGGCTGTATCTATCCCTATTTCAAAACGGCTGCGCAGATTGTCGGAACCTCGCTGTTCGTCGTTTTCACCAACGCGCTTTCCGGCACGATTGCCTACTTGCGTCAGAAGCGGGTATTTTACCACGCTGCCGTGCCATTTGCGCTTGCTACACTCCCCGGTGCCTTCCTCGGCTCCTACGCCGCAGACCGCTTCACAGGAAAATCACTTGATTTTTACTACGGCTGCTTTCTCTTCTGCATGGCAGCACTCATGTATTGGAACAATACACGCAAAAAGGACAGCAGCGCAGCTATGGAAATCGAACCGGGCTTTACCTATAACCGCCCCCTCGGTATTATATGCTCCGGCGGTGTGGGATTCATTGCCAGCATGTTCGGTATCGGCGGCGGAATAATACATGTACCTCTCATGGTTTACGTTCTGGGCTTTCCCACTCACATCGCTACGGCGACCTCCCAGTTCGTTCTCGCCGTTTCATCCTCAATCGGCCTCGTCTCTCACGCCATGCTGGGCCATGTGATATGGCTCCCCGCCCTCTGTATAGGAGCAGGAGCGGCGATGGGTGCGCAGATTGGCGCACGGATATCAAAACAGACGAAGCCCCGCACCATTCTCGTACTTCTTTCCCTTGCAGTGTTTGCAGTTGCAGTACGGCTTATTTATATGGGAATGTAATAAAAAAAAGACGTTCACGAAGTTTTCTTCGTGAACGTCTTTTTTACTTAATTTCTTTTTCCATTTCCAGATGAATCCTGTTATGCAGCCTGCGCAAAAGTATTGTCGCACAGGTGCCTCTCGTCGTCTGATCGAAAGCAAGAGCCATCCAGCAGCCTATGAGCCCAAAGCCCAAAGGATACGTCAAAAGCCATGTGATGATTGGGCGCAGTATCGTCACCGAGATAAACGAATACGCTGCCACCGAAGCCGTCTGCCCGCTTGCCCGCAAAATGCTGGCACAGGTAATGGCATGCCCTTCAGGGAACGACACAAAGGCGCGAATCATGAGAACAACCGCCGCCAGCTCGATACCTCTTCCGTCCGGCATGAATAAAAGATACAGCTCATCATGGAAGAGAATCGTCAGGACGCATGAAATGCACGAAAAAATAAACGTCAGCTTTACGCCTACATTTCGATAAGTGTGCCACTCATTAACATCTCTCTTGCCGCATGCCTGCCCCGCCAGCACCATGCTGGCCTTGCCGGGTCCCTGTGCGAAATCATAGTAGATATCCGCTATGTTCATACAGATACTGTGAACTGCAAAAGGAACCGTTCCCAGGCCTGCCGCAATACGCGTAAAGATAACCATGCCCGCGCGCTCACAGCCCTGCTCGCTGAAAACGCTCAAATAGACAGGCATAAAGGATTTCCAACGCTCGCGGTCAGGAAGCCAGCTGCATTCCTTCCGCCATGCGAAGAACTCCTCCTTCTTCATTTCCATGCACGTCATGGCTATGGTCGAAAGCGTTCCGATGACCGTGCCGAGAGCAGCACCCGCAACGCCCATTGCCGGGAACGGACCGATACCGAAAATCAAAAAGAAGTTCGCAGCTATATTCACACCGTTTCCGATGAGATTCGTCCGCATGATTTCCGTCGTTTTTCCAAAGCCAAGCTGTATCGCCTGCAGAACATAAGTAACAGACGAAATATACGCCGCCGCCGTGGCAATATTCGCATAATCCATAGCGAGAGCAATATAATCCGGCTCTGCTCCCATAAGTGTCAGTATATCCTGCAGGAAATACCAGAACACCAGATGAAGCAGCATGAAAAACACGCAGCTCACACCAAGCATCTGCTTCAAGAGATCCGCCGCCTCTATACGTTCGCCCCGCCCCGCATACCGTGAAGCCAGCAGAGTCAATGCCGCCGCCGCGGAACGTGAGAAGCAGAACAGTACAAGCCGCGGCTGCATGAAAATAGACACTGCCGCTATTGCCTCCGCTCCCAGCGTGCCTACCATTATCATGTCCGCCGATGCCAAAAGAATCATACACAGGCTCTCGACGGATGCAGGCATCGCAATCTTCAAATACGTCTTGTCATGATGATCAAAACCGATGGACACTTCATCCCTCCTAGCCCACTCAATAAATACTCCAAATAAATATGATACCAATAAAAAACTCCTGCCGCAACAATGCAGCAGGAGTTAGTTTTGTCATGGACAGATCAGCTTTGCGCTTTTTCACCCGTTACCTTTTCGAGGAGCTGTCTGCAGCTCTCGCAGAGCTCTTCCCCGTCGTGGCAGTGTGCCTGATGACATTCCATACATTCATGCTCCGTATGGACATGCATAGGAGTAATACGCGCAATCTCCTGACCGGAGTCCGCCCAATTCATAAACTTTTTCCACATATTCCGCATACACTCCCCTCAGGTAAAATAAGTCTTATCCAACGATACATTGGATAAATTTACGGACTTATTATATACCCATAGGGGTACATCAGTCAATACCCCCTAAGGGGGATAGGTATACCGCATCGGAATTATGCTGCATATATAGAAAGCACTGATTTAATATAGTTTAAATCAGTGCTTTCATTTACTTACATTATTCTAATCAATTCATATTAGCAAACCGTTCTACTGCTTTTGTAAAGTTCGCAATTGTCTGGTCCGGATCGCCATGCTCGATGCCGTCGCGTACGCAATGGCGGATATGGCCTTCCAGAATCACCTGCCCTGCACGGTGCAGAGCGGATTTTGCGGCATTGATCTGCGAGAGGATGTCCTCACAGGGAATATCTTCCTCAATCATACGGTCAACAGCCTGCACCTGTCCGACAATCTTACGAAGGCGGCGGTGGAGGTTGTCTTCATCCATGCATTGTTTCAACACAAATCACCTTTCCTTTACCGTAGTCCGGTTTGTTTAGTTTTTAAATTAGAAGAAGCAAGCGATACGTGTCCAAATCGTGTTGGTCTTCGTGTTGTTGCCATCCATAACTTTGCCCCAGAAGTAAGCACCCTTCCACTGAATGTTCTGAGCAAGTGTGTATGTAAAGCCAAGCTCTACGCCCTTCTGGTCAACGCCCATGCAGTCATATGTCGGAACAATAACTGCGCCCGCACCCATGTGGCGGTATGCAGCGTAGATTCCATAAGAACCCGGCTGTTTCTTGTTTGCGCCCTTGTAATCAATCTGAACGTTCCAAGCCTTGTTGCGGTCTTTAATTTTAGCATCTGCATTTGTGCCTGCATAAGCACCGCTGAGCTTCCAGTTCTTGTCGAAGCGGTAACCGAGGCCTACTTCCCAGATGTGCAGAGACTCTTTACGAATGGAGTCCTCAGATGCATAAAGGTTCTTGTTCCTCAAATTGTTGTAAGAGGCGCCCCAACTGAATTTCTGACCATTGTCGCTGTAGATTTCAATAGCCTGCCAGCTTGCCGTACCGCCAGCTTTCTTATCTACCATTGCGAGGTAACCAGCACGGTTTGCATAATCAACGCGGGATGCAAGGAGGCTTACTTTGACATCCTTACCAAATACAACACGGCCGCCGGCAAGATTGTCATCGTACATCATTCCGCCGTCGATGCTTGTCCAGTGAGCGAATTTACCGAGGGTAATCTGAACATTGCCATATGTACCCTGTGCAAAAGCACGCTGAGCCTCGACATGGCTTGTTCCCTTGTTTTCACCGCCTGCATTCTTCGCGCTGTCCATATCCGTAGCAATTTCGATACGGCCGCCTGCAATCCAGTGCTTGTTGACTGTCATTGTCGGATCGAGACGAAGACGGATGAAGTTTTTATTCGTATGGTCTGCATTTCCATCCTTACGTGCACGCTTGTAGTCATAGCGCAATTCGCCTGTCCACTTAACATTATCTACTTTTTTCTCGAGATTTGCAACACGTACGCCGAGAGCGTTCAGCTCATCAGCGAACTCAGCAGCCAGCTTGTCAATCATAGCCTTGTCAGCTGCGGAAACGCCGTTCTTTGCCATAGCGCGTGCAACCATCTGAGCCATCTCGAAACGAGTGATCTCCTGGTCGCCGCGGAATGTGCCGTCGCCATAGCCTTCGATAACGCCGTCAGCTGCGAGCTGAGCAACAGCGTCATAAGCCCAATGGTCTGCAGCAACATCCTCGAACGGATTTGCAGCAGCAAAACCTGTTGTGCCTGCAGCCGTGATAGCCGTAGCCAAAGCAGCTGCTGTGAAAAACTTCTTCATTACAAAATTCCCCCTAAAAAATATAAATATTATTACTTATGACTGTGCAGTTTCCTGCACTTCATCATCGTCAAGCAGGTGACATGCGGTAAAGTGCTGCGTAGCCACTCTTCTGAGCGGTGCCATGTTTTCACGGCAGCCGTGGTCCATACACTCGCAGCAGCGGTCCTGGAAAGGACAGCCCGTCGGCAGATCTACAGGACTCGGAATGTCACCCTCAAGCGTCTGCACGCTGTGAGTGCCTTTTTCCCTGAGCGGGAATACCGAGCGGAGAAGCGCCTGGGTGTACGGATGCTTTGCTTCCTTCAGCTTGCCTGCCGGAAGTACCTCAACCACGTTGCCGAGATACATGACCGCCGCGCGGTTGCACATCTGATAGACCAGCGCGAGATCGTGGCAGATGAAGATAATCGAAAGATTTGTCTTCTTCTGAATGGAAAGAAGCAGGTCAACGATTTTCTTCTGAACAGAAACGTCCAGAGCACTCGTCGCCTCGTCACAGACGAGAACATCAGGATTCAGAACCAGCGCGCGGGCAATACCGATACGCTGACGCTGACCGCCGGACATGTTAGCCGGATAGCGGTCGACGATATCCTCAGGAAGCTCTACAAGGCGAAGCATTTCCTTTGCCTTTTCCTCAGCCTCCGAAGGCTTTATCATATCAAAATTATAGAGCGGCTCGCAAATGATATCCTTGATTTTCATCTTCGGATCGAAAGCAGTGTTCGGATCCTGGAATACCATCTGGATATGCTTGCGCATCTGGCGGAGCTCTTCGCCCTTCAGCTGCGTGATGTCCTTGTCTCCATAAAAGATAGAGCCTGAAGTAACATCATGCAGGCGCATAATGCATTTTGCCAGAGTACTCTTTCCGCAGCCTGACTCACCGACGATAGCGAGAGACTCGCCACGGTAAAGCTTCAATGAAACATCATTGCAGGCCGTGAGGACTTTTCCCTCTCCGACAGGGAATTTCTTGACAACGTGCTGGATATTCAGCACATAGTCTTTACCCAGCTTCGTAGACGTCATGAACCTGTCCTCCTATCTGCGGTACTGCTTCAAGAAGCTCTTTCGTGTATGCTTCCTGCGGATTGTTTACAATATCATCGGACGTACCGCGCTCCACGATATGACCGTTTCTCATGACGATGATTTCATCAGCCATGTATGCGGCAACACCGAGGTTGTGCGTTACGATAATGATAGCCGTGCCGTCGTCGCGGCAGATACCCATCATTTCTTCAACGACCTGCGCCTGCGTCGTAACGTCAAGAGCTGAGGTCGGCTCATCGGCAAGAAGGATTCGCGGGCTGAAGAACATCCCCATAGCGACGCCGACGCGCTGATTCATACCGCCCGAAAGCTCGTACGGGAAAGAAGCCATTATAGTCTCCGGATTCGGAAGGTACATGCGGCGGAGCATAGCAATAGCCTGCTCACGTGCGTCTTCCTCGGTCACATCAGCATGCTGGCGGATATACTCGACAAACTGCTTTCCGATTTTCTGAATCGGGTCAAGCATACTTCCGCTGGACTGGAATACCATGGTGATATCCTTGCCGCTGACCTGTCTCCACTCCTCTGCGGTATTTTCCAGGAGATTTTTTCCATTGAACACGATTTTGCCACGCGTAACATGACCTTCATTCGGAAGGCAGCCCAGTATAGCACGGATGACCGTGGTCTTTCCGCTTCCGGACTCACCGACGATGGCGATAACCTTTCCCTCATCGAGAGAGAGGCTTACATCATGTACAATCGGATGCTCTCCGTAGGAAATATCGAGATTCGATACTTCAAGTAACATGTATTTCTCCTTTATCCCGTAAAGGGCAGTAAGGTTTCCCTCACCGCCCACGGGTCTTTCTTATTATTTTTTGCTAAACTGTTAAATTATTTAGCCGGTTTGATATCCTTCGTAATCCAGTAGTAATCTGCCGGATGCATGATAGCATTCGTAATCTTCTTCGAGGATACGATGTTCGTGTACGGATATCCAAGGAAGAGACCTGCAGCATCGTTGAGGTAAATCTGCTGGATTTCGATGATAAGCTGACGGCGTTTTGCCAGATCAAACTCAGAATTCAGTTCATCGAGCTTAGCATCAGCTTCCGGATTGCTGTAACCGGAGCCGTTCTGCGGATTAGAACCATCAATGTTCGTATGCCAGTACTGGTTGAGATAGGACTGCGGATCGCCCGTAGCAGCCGTCGTGATGTTCGAAATCAGGAGATCGAACTCGCCGTTGATTCCCATCTTATCAAGGATGTTGTAGTCAACGGATTTAACTTTAACGTCAATACCGACCTTTTTAGCGTCAGCCTGAACAGCCTCTGCATAGAGCGGAAGCTCTGCACGGCTGTTGTAAACAATAAAGTCAAGTGTCAGCGGTTTGCCGTCTTTATCACGGATACCGTCGCCGTTTGTATCCTTCCAGCCTGCCTCATCGAGGAGCTTATTAGCGCGCTCAACGTTGTATTTGTTCGGATCCTTCAGCTGGTCAAAGCCATAGTCCAGGGACGGCGGAACCGGTGCGGAGCCTTCCTTGAATGTGCCTTTGAGAAGAACCTCGTTGTAGTTTTTGCGGTCGCAGGCGCTGATGAATGCATCGCGAACCTTTTTATCGCTAAGGATATGATCCGGCTTCTGGTTGATACGTGCAAGAACTGTACGCAGTGATGCAATCTCATCAACATGGAATTTGTCGTTGTTGCGGAAGAGTCCGATATCGCCTGCAGCGATGTTAACAGCCATATCGACTTCGCCGGACTGGAGTGCCATAGCGCGGGTGTTCGGATCGTCGATGGACGGAACCTCAACCTTCTCGTACGGAACCTCGCCATCCCAGTAGTTCGGATTCTTAGTCAGGACGCATTTATCACGCGTGAAGCTCTCGCAGACATACGGGCCTGTGCAGATAGGACCCTGTTTTGCAAAGTCACGGCCTTCCTTCTCAGAGGAAACATCAACAATCAGCCACAGCGGATCTGCCAGCTGGCCCGGGAGATTCGGTACAGGTTTCTTCGTCTTGATGATGAGCTCCTGACCCTTTGCCTCAATGCTCTCATATTCGAAGAATGTCTTAGCGCGGTTCTGTTTTGCGAATACGCGCTCGATGGACTGTTTAACAGCCTCAGCCGTCAGCGGCTTGCCGTTGGAGAATTTGACGTTGTCACGGATTTTGAATGTCCATGTCAGATGGTCGTCACCGATTTTCCAGCTTTCAGCCAGCCACGGTTTAGCGTTCATTTTCTCGTCGAATTTTGCAAGCGTCTCGCCCATGCCGTAACGCATAACAACCCATGCGAAGAAGTTCTGCGTAGGCTCAAGCGTATCAGCGAAGTTCGTAACACCGACCTTCAGGACTTTGGAATCGCCCTTAGCGCCGCCTTTGTCTCCGCCGCCGCAGCCGACGAGCATCGTTGCTGCCATAGTGACAGCCATACCTGCCATAACACTTTTTTTAACTTTGTTGCTTAATTCCATTGTAAGTACCTCTCTTTCAATGTATATGAATATAAAACATAGTGTTGCCTTACTTACATTTCATGAACCAATAGGTTCACGACGGTTCAAATCAATGAGAACGCGACGGATCCATAAGGTCTCTCAAGCTGTCACCCCAAAGATTGAAGGATGAAACGACAAAGAGAATTGCAAGACCCGGGAAAATCATAGCCCACGGAGCCATCTGCATGACCTGACGTCCTTCATTCAGCATGAGACCCCACTCAGCTGTCGGCGGCTGTGCGCCGAATCCGAGGAACGAAAGACCTGCAATCTCCATAATCATCGAACCGATATCCATAGCACCTGTTACGATAACCATCTGCATGATGTTCGGAACAATGTGTCTGTGAAGCAGTGCGAAGGGTTTTGTACCGTTCGTAACCGCTGCCTGGATAAATTCACTCTGCACCAGCTTTAATGTGAGGCTTCGGCCAAGTCGTGCATACTTCGTCCAGCCGACGACCGCAAGAGCCAGCACCGTATTCACGACGCTTCCGCCGAGAACACCGGCAATGGCAATAGCGAGTACGATACCCGGGAAAGCCATCATCATATCAGTAATACGCATGAGGAAGGTATCAACCTTACCTCCGCAGTATCCTGCAATGATTCCGATAAGAGTACCAATGCATGACATCAAAAGTACTGTAAC
>NZ_CDXDFU010000090.1:0-8618 GCF_978017985.1 Schwartzia sp. (in: firmicutes)
GAATCCTGCGGATTGGACAGGGACGGGAAATCGTGGTCGCAAATCATTGACTCGTATGCACCGTGGACTATAACCTCCAATGGAGCATCTGCTTTCTTAGCCATATCCGTCAGCTGATGAAGCGAAAGCTCGTAGGAAATGGTGGAAAGGGATACACGGTGCCGCTTGAAGAATTCTGCCGCTGTATGGTTAAAGAGGTTAAGCGAGAAATCTGTCTGAAGCGGAAGTGATGTCTTTTTTTCGGCAAGATACATGCTTCCGGGATTGCCAAGCAGAATTCCGTCCGGCTTTAATGCTTCAACTGCTTCAAGCTGAAGCTCCAGCTCCTGTACCTCACGCATGGTTGTAGTGCGCGGGGTATCTAAAACGAAACGGACATTGTGCTTATGCGCGTAATCGATTGCTTCCTTCAATGCTGAAAGAGTCCATGGCTTGGCAGGCGCATATACTTCTCCGCCTGCATAAACTGCGTCAGCGCCGCCATCAATAGCTGCTTTTAAGCCTTCCATGTCCCGGACACGTACAGCGAGAGAGGATTTCTTTTCAACAGACGCTACTGCTTCCTGAGTGGTTTTTTCATCACCGTATTTAGCTTCGGGAATAGCCTTGCTGAAAAAGCGCGGCTCGCGTGTTCCGTCAAATCCGATTGCGTTTTTGTCCGGGTGTCCCATAGCAAAGCATGTGGAAAAGTCACGGGCACGGTTGTTGTAGAGTGCCTTCCAGTCTTCTTCATTGATCTGATATCCTGTCGGGTCGGCGATATATGCGTCGATAGCACGGCGGTAAATGCTGACAATCTCGTGAACGAAAGGAGCAGGGCGCATACGTCCTTCAATCTTGAAGGACGCGACACCTGCCTGAATCAAATCGGGCAGGTTGCGGTACATGCACATATCCTTTAATGCCAGCTTGTAAGGGCCGTCAGATGTGTCGGGTGCCTTCTCAAGAGTATCTTCATAGACGAGATCATAAGGCCATCTGCAGGGTTTAAGGCAGCGGCCGCGGTTTCCGCTCTGGCCGAACAATACACCGGAGTGTATGCACTGTCCGCTCTCGGAAATGCACATATCGCCATGAACGAAGTATTCAACTTCGATGCCTGTACGTTCGCGAAGAATGGAAAGCTCTGTAAGAGACATTTCACGGCTGGCAACGACACGTGTAATACCGTACTGCTGTAAGAGCTTTACAGCGTGCTCGTTATGGGTGTTCATCATAATGGATGCATGGAGAGGAATCTTGATTCCGAGACGTTTTACAAGCTCGATAACGGCAAAATCCTGTACGAGAATCGCATCAGGTTTAATCGTATCAAGGTATTGCAGGAACTTTTCCAAATCAGGAAGCTCTTCTTCGCTGATGAGGTTGTTTATGGTGATATAAAGGCGTACTCCATGCTCGTGCGTATATTTAATAGCTTCTTTGAGTTCTTCATCACTGAAATTCATATCCTGACGGTGCAGGCGCATGTTAAAATGCTTGCCGCCGAGGTATACAGCATCGGCTCCTGCATCTACAGCAGCTTTAAGAACTTCAAAGTTTCCTGCCGGTGCCAGAAGCTCGACAGATTCGCGTGTCAAAGTCATAAGTATTTTTCTCCTTTATTGAATTCTTTCATTATTATAAGCCTTAGTTCTTGTTTTGCCAACGTCAAACCTGCTAATGGGGCAGTCTGTAAAATTTTATTATCCTTTTACTTGTTTCTATACTAAAGTGTGCTATAATTATTTTATATTATTTTCACAGAGTAAAGGAATAAAGAGAAAAAATATTATGATGGTGGTGTTAGCATGATAAATCCCAAAATCAAAGATGAACTTACCGACCAGCTTTGTGATGCACTGCTTGTCCTGAAGACGCAGGAGGAATGCTACGAGTTTCTGGAGGATATATGTACTATAGGAGAGCTGAAGGCATTGGCGCAGCGTCTTGAGGTTGCGCGTATGCTTTCCGTAGGAAATACCTACGATGCGATTGTTGACCGCACAGGAGCGAGCACGGCAACAATCAGCCGCGTAAAAAAATGTCTTAATTACGGTGCTGATGGCTACAATATTATATTGCAGCGGTTCAAAGAAAAGGAAAACAGGAAGGCGGAATAAATATATTATGAAACCGGTTTTGAAGAATTCACTCAAGATTCCCTACGGAACACGGGATTTTTTACCTTTGGAAGCAGCATGCAAACGCTCTATAGAATCCACTCTCATGAATCTTTTTACGAAATGGGGCTATGATGAGATAGTTACGCCTTCTATAGAGTATCTTGATACCCTTACTATAGGGAACGGTCAGGCTATAGAGCCGCACATGTTCAAGTTTTTTGACCGCCAAAACCGCACACTGGCTCTGCGTCATGAAATGACTACGCCTATTGCCCGCGTTGTTGCAAGCCGCATGAGAGATGCGGTACGTCCGCTAAAGTTTTCATACATAAGCAATGTGTACCGCTATGAGCAGGCGCAGGCAGGGCGGCAGTGCGAGTTTTATCAGGCCGGTGTTGAGTTTATGGGGCCCAGCACGGCAGAGGCTGATGCGGAGATTATCGCTTTGGCAATAGAAGGACTGAAACAGAGCGGTCTCAAGAATTTCGAGGTATGTCTGGGACAGGTGGAATTCATCAACGGCCTTATGGGAGAGTTCCATTTTTCGGCCGAGACTCAGCTGAGTATCCGTGAAGCTCTTGAACGCCGCAATCTTGTAAAGCTGCAGGAAATTGTTGAAAAGACGCAGCTTCCTGAGAGCAGCAAGAAAATCCTTGCCTCGCTTCCGCTGCTGCACGGTGATAAGCAAATATTGAAAAAGGCTTGGGATATTGCGTGCAACGAGCAGAGCAGAAGAGCTCTGGATAATCTGTCTGCCATTTATCAGCTTTTGGAATCATACGGCGTGGCTGAGTTCGTTAAATTTGACCTGGGCGTTATACGTGATTTTGATTACTATACGGGAATGGTCTTTGAAATTTATACTCCTGAGCTGGGATTCCCTCTCTGCGGAGGCGGAAGATACGACCGCATGCTTTCGGATTTCGGCGCAGCATGTCCGTCAACGGGTTTTGCGCTTGGAATTGAAAGAATCATGCTGGCTGTCGAACGTGAGGGAGCATCACCTGAAACGCTGAAAAAGGACTGCTTCGTAGCTTATGCGCCTGGTAAGGTAAAAGCAGCTATTGAATCAGCTCAGAAAAAACGTGACGGGGATATGGTCGTTGAACTTGCTCCATCAGCTATGACAAAGGAAGAAGCGGAAGCATATCAAAAAGAGAAAAAATATACTTCGCTTCTGTATGTTGAATAATGGCCGTGCGGTTATATCAATTTTACCGTGCAGTTACTGCATCTCTGACAGAGCAAGACAGACAGTATGTGGAAAAATATCTGCCTGCCGAGGCTCAAAAGCTGTTTTGGAACATGTCTACAGCTGACAGGTATCACGCGCTTCATGTGGCGTATACTGCTATTGAAATTGCCAAGTCAGAGAAATGCGATTCCGATTTGCTGCGGCGGTCAGCCCTGCTTCACGATGTCGGAAGAACTGACGGAAGCATGAATGTATGGGAAAAGTCTATTGCTGTTATTATTGCCGGTTGTTTTCCTGAGTTTGCACGAAAGCTTGCTCAGAAAAATAACGGCTGGCTGTCAGGAATACTTCATATCTATTTTTTCCATCCGCAGATTGGAGCAGAAATGCTGGAGGAAATAGGTATGAACAAAGAAGCGGAGATAGTTTCTCATCATCATGACCATGTTGTACCGGAGAGCAATATAGAGCTTAGGATTCTTCAGCAGGCTGATTCTGAAAATTGATTATTTAAAAGAAATACGCTCAAATGAGTTGACAATGTTACAATCAAATGTTAGCATATCATCATATTAGTGCTTTAACATAATAAAGAGGTTAATGGAGGATATAATGCAGAGCAGGGAAAATGAGTATTTAACAATTGCATTACCCAAGGGAAAGCTTTTTCCGTTAGCTGTTGATTTATTTAAGGAAGCCGGAATATTTGCTGACGGGCTTACCGATTCATCACGCAAACTTGTTATCACGAATGAAGAGCAGAAGGTAAAATTTATTATCTCCAAAACTGCCGACGTTCCGACATACGTGGAATACGGCGCTGCCGATATTGGAATCATCGGTAAGGATGTGCTGGTAGAATCGGGGCAGGATGTTTATGAGCTTTTGGATTTGGGCTTTGGGAAATGTCATTTGATGATGGCTGTGCCAAAGGATAAAAAGCGTGATAAGCTGACTGATTACACACATACGAGGGTTGCGACAAAATTCCCGCATATCGCCGAAAAGTTTTTTAATGAGCACGGTATGCAGATGGAATATATAAAGCTTAACGGTTCAATAGAGCTTGGCCCGATAGTAGGTCTTTCCGAGAGTATTGTGGATATTGTCGAGACAGGAACTACATTGAAGGAAAATAATCTCGAAGAAATCGTCCATATTATGGACGCATCCGCGAGACTGGTAGCAAACCGTGTCAGCTTTAGGTTGAAGTTTGACCGTATATACAGCTTGACTGAAAAAATGAAACAGATTCTAACTGAAAGGGCTGAAATGAATAAATGAAAATCTTAAATGTAAAGGAACTCGGTGTTGAAAAGGTAGAAAAGTATTTGGAGAAGGCTCCCTTTGATCAGGTTGAGCTTAATCCTAAAATCCGTGAGGGAAATATCAAGCTGTTCGGACGTGATATGACGGCTGCAGAAATAGTGGATATGATTGTTTCTGATGTCCGCCGCGACGGTGACAAGGCTGTTATGAAATACACGAAGCTCATTGACCGTGCGGAGTTCACGCCGGACCAGTTTTTGGTAAGCGAAGAGGAGTTCGCTGCCGCAGAAGCACAGGCAGATCCGAAGGTTGTAGAATCCCTGAAAAAATCCATTGAAAATGTGCGCAGATACCATGAGGAGCAGAAACCGACCTCCTGGATGACATACAGAGAAAAGGGCTCCCTTCTCGGTCAGTCCGTTATTCCTCTTGACCGTGTCGGAATTTATGTTCCGGGTGGCACGGCAGCATATCCTTCCTCTGTTGTTATGAATGCTGTTCCGGCTGCTGTGGCAGGGGTTAAGGAAATTATTATGATGTGTCCGCCGCGCGACGGAAAAATCAATCCGTATGTTCTTTTGGCTGCAAAATATATAGGCGTAAAGAAGATTTACAAAATCGGAGGCGCACAGGCTATTGCCGCTGTTGCGTTCGGTACTGAAACAATCCCCCGTGTTGATAAGATTACAGGCCCGGGAAATATCTTTGTTACGCTTGCCAAAAAGGCTGTCTACGGACATGTTGATATTGATATGCTTGCAGGTCCGAGCGAGATTCTTATCGTCGCTGATGAAAAAGCAGATCCTGTCTATACTGCTGCAGATATGCTCAGCCAGGCAGAGCATGACCCGCTGGCATCAAGCATCGTTATAACGAACAGCGCTGAGCTTGCAGAGAAGGTGGCAGCAGAGGTAGAAAAACAGCTTGCGCAGCTGCCGCGAAAGGATATTGCAGGTGCTTCAATCGAGAGAAACGGTATGATAATTATCGCCGAGGATATGATGCAGGCAATGGATTTTGCAAATCTTTCCGCGCCTGAGCACCTTGAGCTGCTCACGGAAAATCCGTTTGAGCTTCTGCCATATGTACGCCATGCCGGTGCTGTTTTCCTTGGTGCATATTCTCCGGAGCCGCTGGGTGATTATTTTGCAGGCCCTGACCACATTCTTCCGACAGGCGGAACTGCACGGTACTATTCCGTACTCAACGTAGAAACATTTATGAAGCGCACAAGCTTTATTTCCTATACACAGCCGGCATTAAGTGATGTGTCTGAGGACATTATCCGCCTTGCCGAGACGGAGGGACTTCAGGCGCATGCCAACGCTATCCGTCTGAGAAGGGAGAAATAAGGTATGCTTGATTACCGAAAAGATATAAAGGATCTTCCTGTATATGATGTCGTAGAACGTGACTGGAACATCAAAGTAAACGCCAATGAATCCGGCTGGAATCTTCCACCGTTGGTTGAAGAACGGGTTATGAGCAGTTTATCACGGATTGCGTTCAACCGTTATCCCAACACAGAGCCGGAGGATTTGTCCGAAATAATCGCAAAGCGTTTTGGATTGCAGAAAGAGAATGTTTGGCTGGGAAACGGTTCCAGCGAAATAATCGACAAGGTTTTTTACGCCTTTGGCGGCGCAGGACATAAGATTGTATATATGCAGCCGTCCTTTTCCATGTACCCGATATGCGTAAAATCCGCAGATGCTGAAGGTATTGCTGTTCCTTTGGATGCTGATTATACGTTTAACGCGGATAAGTTTATTGAAGCAGTCAAAGGCCAGAAGGCATCATTGGCAGTTGTCTGCAATCCGAATAACCCTACGGGTGGATTGATTCCTGTTGAAGATATTGAAAAAATCGCCAAGGAAATTGACTGTGCGTTTTTAGTTGATGAAGCGTATATCGAGTTTGCAGGGAAAAAGGCAAGCGCGGTTTCGCTTATGTCCAAATATCCGCATTTAATGGTTGCGCGTACATTCTCAAAAGCATTTGGTCTTGCCGCAATAAGAGTGGGTTATCTTTTAGCAGACAAGGACATAATTGCAACATTGGGAAAGGTTTTTAAGCCATACTATCTCAATGTACTTTCCACGGTTGTTGCTTCTGTTGTTATGCAGATGTATGATGAATTTGATCCGCGCATTGAAATGGTGATAAGTGAACGCGACCGTATGTATGAGGAATTTCTGTCGCTTCCGGGAATTAAGGTATATCCTTCCGATACGAACTTCCTGCTTTTGAGATACGATAAAGCTAAGGAGTTAAATGAACGTCTTTTGAACTACGGAATCGGGGTAAGGAGCTTCGGCAAAGCGCCGATGCTTGATAACTGCCTGCGTATTTCCATCGGAACTCCTGAAGAAAACAATGCTGTTATGAAAGCAATTCGTGATTTTGCAGAAGGGCGGTAACTATAATGCGTAAAGCTGAAATCAGCCGCAAAACATTTGAAACATCAGTAAAGATCCGTCTCAATATAGATGGAAGCGGCAAAAGTTCCATAAAAACCGGAATCGGTTTTTTTGACCACATGCTTACATTGTTTGCAAAGCACGGGTCATTTGATATTGATGTTTCATGCAATGGCGATTTGAATGTCGATGGACATCATTCTGTTGAAGATATTGGCATCACTTTAGGCGATGCATTTTGTAAGGCGCTTGGAAAGAAAGAGAGTATTACACGATACGGCTCATTCTATGTGCCTATGGATGAAGCCCTTGCATTTGCGGCTATTGATATCAGCGGACGCCCGTTTATAGTATATGATTCAGGTGATGTTGCGCCGATGATTGGCGAATATGATACCGAACTTACCGAGGAATTTTTGCGCGCATTTGCTTTTCATGCAGGGATAACTCTCCATGCGAAGGTTCTTTACGGCACAAATTCGCATCACAAAATTGAGGCTGTTTTCAAAGCACTTGGACATGCGCTGAAAATTGCCTGCCACGAAGATAAAACAATAAAAGGTGTTTTATCTACAAAAGGAACTCTTTAATACGAAAGGTGTCACAATCCTATGATAGCGATTTTGGATTATGGTGTCGGAAATCTTTTTAGTGTTGAAAAAGCATTTCATTCTCTGGGTGCGGATGCTGTCGTTACATCCGACCCGTCCGTAGTGAGAAAAGCTGATAAGCTGGTTTTGCCGGGAGTCGGTGCTTTCGGCGACTGTATGAAAAACTTTGAAGCCAGCGGTCTTAAAGATGCTCTTAAAGAGCGTGTTGAGGCTGGAACGCCTATGCTGGGAATCTGCGTAGGGCTTCAGATTTTATTCGAAAGCAGTGAGGAATCTCCGAGAGTGCCCGGACTTGGTTTTTTGAAGGGCAAAGTGTGCAAAATCCGGGATACAGGACTAAAAATTCCGCACATGGGCTGGAATTCATTAAGTATTGTTGATAATCAGGACAATGGGCTGTTCAAAGGTTTATCAGGGCAGCCTTATGTCTATTTTGTACACAGTTTTCATGCTGTACCCGATAACAGTGATATAATTACATCTGTAACCGAATACGGTGAGAAGCTTACCGCGTCGGTTGCGTATAAAAATATTATGGCTGCACAGTTTCATCCTGAAAAATCAGGTGATGTTGGGTTGCAAATCTTAAAAAATTTTCTTGATTATTGAAAGGATGACTGGAATGGATATCTTTCCGGCAATTGATTTGCACGAAGGTAAATGTGTCCGCCTGTTCAAGGGCGATTTTAGTCAGAGTACAACCTTTTCGGATACTCCTGAAGCAGTTGCAAAGGAATTTGAGTCCTGCGGAGCACATTATCTGCACTTGGTTGACCTGGACGGTGCCTTATCGGGACATTCCGTTCATGCGGATATAATCCGCCGTATTACCGGGAACACTTCGTTAAAGGTAGAACTTGGCGGTGGAATACGCAGCATGGATAATATAGAAACGGCTTTGAATATTGGGCTATTTCGTGTAATCCTCGGTTCGGCTGCCGTAAGCAACCCTCAGTTGGTAAAAGAGGCATGCAGAGAGTTTGGTTCCGACAGGATTGTCGTGGGGATTGATGCACGA
>NZ_CDXDFU010000091.1:0-40612 GCF_978017985.1 Schwartzia sp. (in: firmicutes)
ATCTGTAGCATTCAACTGCTTCAAAATCATTCCGAAGTCAAACAAGGCAGCCTGCTGGCTGCCCGGTTTTGAATTTTTCGCTTGTCTGATACACCACTTAAAGCCCTGCAGTTTTACTGTCCGTTGCTCCCGCCATCCCCAGATAAATATCACACGCGGCAGCCAGCCTGTGAGCCTCTGCCTTGTCGGGCTCCATGCGGTATCCTTTTTCCACATCTGCTGTATCTTCAGGAAGCTCTTCATATTCCTTAGATTGAAGAAACTTCATGTACTCGTCCTGCAGGGCGCGGATAATAAGCATCTGTGTCGGCGGCATATCCATTCCCGAATTTTCCGCAGCATCCAACGCCGCCAGCAATACCCCTGTGCTGACCGCAGAGTTCTTGTTTTCATTGAATATACGCTCTGCTGTATTTTCAAGTTTCTGTTCAGCGGTCCGGTTCTCCTGCGCGGCATCTGTACCGTTCACAGTATTCCCGGCAGCCATACCATCATGCTCTGCGTCGCACGCAACGGTCATGTTCTGGGACGGCTGCCCTTCCGCACCGATATTTTCCGTATCCATTGATGCCGCGCCGCCTGTGTTAAGCGCAGCACCTGCAGTTCCGGCTGCGGATCCTCCCGCTGACGGAGCAGCTCCGTTCATGGCAGCGCCCGCTGCTGCCGCATCTGCCATAGCCGCCTGCGACTCTACCTTCATACCTGCACGCAGAAGCGCCATTCGCACCTCAGCCTTCGTCTTGCAGTGTTTCAGGTCACGCTCAAGCTCTTCGCGCGCAGACTGGATTACTTTCGCCTTCTCGTAAAGCGCAGGCTCTTTTTCTCTCAGATGATTGAGCTCCTGTGCCGAAAGCTTCTTGCCCTGTTTCAATTTCTGCTTGATAGAGCTTGTCTTGGCCTTGTCAGCCATAGACCTTGTTGTCTTTTTCGTCCCACTGAGCTCCTGCGTCCCAATCTTTGTAATAATGGACGAAAAAGACTGCCTGCGATTCAAATCAACGGTCTGTCCTGTGCTGATTTTCGTCTTAGCCATGCGTTTAAGCTTCCATTGCTTCGCATAGCTCCCAATAGTACCGATTCCTTCGAACATTTTAATTACCTCCATGCTGTTCCCGCGGATATCCCTTTCCGCTTCCATCGGTCATGCAGTCTGCCTCCATGCAGCCTGCCCCAAAGCTATAATATTGTCTTAACCTGACACCATTATAGCATAAATATTGTTATATCTCTATTGTTTAAGATTTCACTGTTCATAAAGACATATTTTATCCTCTGTTAACTAATGTCACACATACAAAAAAGACTCCGGGATAATCCCGAAGTCTCTGATTTCAAATGGTGCGACAGGAGGGATTCGAACCCCCGACCCACGGCTTAGAAGGCCGTTGCTCTATCCAACTGAGCTACTATCGCAAAAAAATGGTCGGAGCAGCGTGATTCGAACACGCGACCCCCTGGTCCCAAGCCAGGTGCGCTACCAAACTGCGCTATGCCCCGATAACAAGCAATATTATAGCGTTCGGAGCCTGGCTTGTCAATATTTTTTATTGTTAGTTAAGCGTTTTTCGTGCTGTCCCTGCTCATTTCCATCTGCTTTATAAGCTCGACGGCACCTCGCCCGAGATGAACTTCACGGGCAACTTCCTCAACGCTTTTCCCTTCTGCCAGCAGCTCACGGGCCCGTTCTGAAGCACCGCCGCCATGAAGCTGAATTGCTTCCTCCACAGCCTGACGATCTTTTTCCTCCTGCTCGGCGTTATCCTGTTTTTCCTCAGCTTCCTGCGGTTCCTGTGCTTCTGCTTCATCAGCCTCCTGCACAGTATCCGCTGTCTCCATAGCAGAATTTTTCAATGATGCCGCAAGGTCATAGGACGTATCAGTTTTATGTTCCTCCTCAACGGGAGCATACTGCCCGGCTGTCGGCTGCGCAGCCGCCACAGGAGCAAACACCTGTTGAGGCTGTGCCTCCATCTGTTGGCTCTGCATCATTGGTTGCCGTGTCTGTGCATCCATTTGTGGGCTCTGCATCATCGGCTGCTGTGGCATCATTTGAGGTGGCTGCATCTGCTGAACCACTCTCTGCGGAATCTGCTGACGAGGTTCCGCTGCAAAATCTGCCTCAGGCATGGGCTGCATCTCTTCCGCAGGCTCAATCACAGTAGCCGCTTCCACATCAGCCGCTTCTTCAGGAGTAAGCGGAAGTCCTACCACATCGGCAACACTTGGCGATACAAATACTTCCGGATCCATTTCATACCCCGGGTGCGTGGCTCTGGCACGCTGCTCATAGCCATCAGTGCTGTCGGTAAATGTCATAGATTCCTCAAGCATATCCGCAAAAGGCTGATGTTCTCCATGTTCACCGGGTATTCCCTGCGGTGCAGCCTGGGCCAAAGGCATATGTCTTAATTCCACGCCCGAAACAGGATGCTGCACGTACGCATCCTGTCTGTTGTGCTCTATGAGTCCTGACTGCGCGGCAGCGCGCCTTACCGGCTCCGCTTCAGTTCTTTTCAGAAGCCGCTGATATGACTCCTCAAGCTGTATTAATTTTCCTTCCAGTTCATGAGAACGCTGATCCGCTTCCGCAACGAGATGTTCGAGCCGTTCAATATGCAGTCCCATTCTGGAAATGATTTGGTCTGCTGAATGCTGAAGCTCATATCTGAGCTTAGCGGAAGCTTCCTCCGCATCATCAAAATGACTGTGCTGAGTTTCCCCCGTAAGGAGTTTCAGCCAGTCATTTCTTCGGAGCACAACAAGCACCAAGGCCCCCATTATTATAAAAAAACCTAAAATCTCCGTAGACATCCACCTGTCCTCTATCCATTAAAATGAAATATCAATATTATGTCCGCGGTACATATCCACCGCCATACGCTCCTGAGGAGCATCTTCTTCTTCCTGGGAACCCTGGCGGCCGCTGCCCTGGTAACCGCCCTGACCGTTGTGATGGTCAGGATCGTCTTTAATTTTTCCGTCCTCAGCTTCGTCCTTTTTCTGCACCGTTTCCATTTTCATCTGCATTTCTGCTTTATCACGGAGCTCGGCAAAGCTCTGCTGAACGTTTACCTGCTGATTAAGGTTATGCTGCACCTGCGCCGCATCATTGGCACGCGGCACAATCATCTGCAGACTCATCGGGCTGACATCCATCTTCCTCACTCTTTCTCTTGACTATGGTTAATACGGCCCTGCCTTGATTTCATCATCCTCAACTGAGAGTGTACAATGCTGTTCCTCAGTCTGAATATTTTTCATGATAGAGTTGATGATTATTTTCGTACCCGGATACATTTTATCTGCTACACGAATACGTCCGACGCGCATTTGAGCAATCTCTGCCTCAAGCTCATGGATAAGTTTTTCATCACGCTCTATTTTCCCTGCCAATGGGAACTGCGAACGTGTCATTTGACTGATCTGTGCCGCGCGTTCAGGTGGCAGCTTTGATACGTCAATCTTGCCCAGTGTATTAAGCGCCTTTGTAAGCTGTGACAGTTTCTTTTTATTCTCTGCATATTGCTTGCATGTTTCCTGATACCGCCGCTGAAGCATCGGATTGACTCCGACAACAAGCTTGGTCGCTACAAAAAGCGTATTTCCTATAGTCTTTGCACGAATTTCTTCACCTGCTGCCAGATAGCCGCCTGTAACAAGCCCGCGCTTGCCTTCGACTGCGAGCACTTTTCCTGCACGCAGGTCGGAATGAAGTGCAACATCAGTGATGTATATACCACCGCCGGCCTCAATTTTCGCATTCTCGACAAATGCCGCCCGCACTTCCTCTTCTGCACGCACTTCGCCGCGGTTCATGCCCTGCACACCGCCTGCAATGTAAACATTGTAGCCCTGCACGACGCCGCCGCTGACCATACCCTTTATATTTATATCTCCTGTTGCTTTTACAACAAATCCCTGAAGGACACTTCCGCCGATGTCTACTGCGCCGACGAAATCAATATTTCCGGTGCCTACACCCACATCACCCTGAATCGTAAGCTTCGGATCAACGGAAATTTTGCTTCCTTCATCAACAATCTGTCCCTCAATCAGGGAAACGACAAGGTTATCCTCACGGACTTCCGTATTCTTGCCTGCAGGTACCGGTTTTGGTTTGCCCGGTTTCGGGCGTATCTCATCACCAAAAATATTTGTTCCCGGAACGCCCTGTGTATGTGGAATGCGCTCTGCGAGAACCTGTCCTTTTTTTGCAAGCACGAAAAGGTTCATGTTTTTATAATCGACCTGATCGTATTTATTGACTGCCGGTCTGCCCTTATCCGCAAGGCTGAAATTCTTGACAATCTTTGCATCTGCACCGTTTTCGGGTGGAACGCCCTTTGCGGCCGTAAACTCCGAGCCGTGATCCAAACCGTTTCGAATGGCATCTCTGTCGATACCGAAGGTTATTCTGCGCTCAGCAAGAGCTGCAAGTATAGCTTCCTCTGTCGGAGGCTTCTTTGCAGCATCGCGGTCTATGTGAATCTTTGCCGTCATGCGGTCTTTCGAGACGTCTACGGAAAAGGTCATGGTTTCCCTATCGTCAGCTTCCTGAACCTTTTCCTCTACCATGACGTTTTCCCGTTTTTCCCCCTCAATAGGAGTCACAAAACGTTCTGCCAGACGGCATGGAACACCGTCAGCGGTACGTACAGTACGGGCAAGAAGTTCTATATCATAATCTGCAACGCCATAGTCCTTCAAAATCTGCCTCATATCCGAGAGTTCGAATAAAATTCCGCTGTCGGTATTCGGATACACGGTCAGATAAACACCATCCGACTTAAATTCGAACAAATAGCCGGCTGATTCGCCTCCAACCTCTGAGATCTTTTCATTCTCATCCATGATGTATCCTCCTCGTTTTATATTCATAAACGCACAAGAATATGCTCCATTGAATATATAATGTCTTAGGGTTTAGAGTTTATCTCCGAAAAACTCTCCTTAAGCTTATTTATCTCAATCGACCAGGGTATCCTTTGTCCGTGCCAGAAAACCGCGCAGACGGAAAATAGCTTTCGTATGCAGCTGGCAGACGCGGGCTTCTGAAAGATGCAGGACAAGGCTGATTTCCTTCATCGTAAGTTCTTCATAATAATACAAAGAGACCACCTGCTTTTCCTTTTCCGGAAGCCTATGGATGGCCTTTGCTAGCGTTTCCTGGAGCTCGAGCTTTTCAAGGTTCGCACCGGGACAGTCCGAATCCTCCTGTATTGTTTCTGCATGCAGATAGTCGTCCAGCGGAATAATTGTTGCAACATTCATTTGCGATACGGTTTTATTCAATTCATCTATGGTAATCCCCATCGCATCCGCTATCTCTTCATCGGAAGCATTATGCCCCAAGGAATTCTCAAGCTCTCGAACAGTGTTTTCATATTTTTTTATTTTTGCGCGTACCGACGTCGGTACCCAGTCCTTGGAGCGGAGATAATCAAGCATTGCTCCGCGTATACGCACCGATGCGTACGTTTCAAATTTATTCTTTCTGTCAGGTTCATAGCGCTCGACCGCATCAAGAAGCCCAAAAAAACCGCTGCTTATGAGGTCATCACGATCTACATGCGGAGGCAGGCTGATAGCCAGACGTCCCGCTATGATATTCACCAGATTCATATAGGACTCAACAATCCGGTCTCTGGCTTCTTTTGAATGATCCTTCTTAAAAGACAACCAAAGGGAGTCGATGGTGCTTAGTTCTTCTAAACCTCCCAAAACGACTCCCCCTTTCATGGCCTGTTATATACCGAGTATTTTCTCATCATTCTGCTGTATGCACATGCTCAATAGAATCATCAAGCGGAGCAAACGAAGACTGCTCCTCTCTTTCCTGCATTTCATGTGCTTCCTCCCTGGAGTTATCAGGTGCTTCTGTCTCCTGATCAGCAGCTTTCTGTGCATCAGAAGCCTTTACGGAATCATCCGAAAGCCCCTCCTCCGGCTCACTGAGCCAAGCCTTCTGAAGCTCATGATTATGACTTACATAAAGCGGTATTCCTACATCGTCCAGCCACAAAAGGGCCAAAAATACAATTCCGCCGGCAAGGAAAAAACCAACCATAGAACGCATAGCGATAACTTCCAGCAAACGTTCCGAATGTATGCCGGAGATTATAATAACCGCAGCTGCCGAAACTGCAGAAACAAGAGCAATTCCAACCTTGAATCGGACATCCTCTTCATTGAAGTACTGCTCCATCTCTTTCAATCTGTCTTTTGGCGGCTCCAGTTTCGGTTTCGCACCAATCCCGGCCTCCCCCTTCGCCGAAGTAGTACTGATTTCGCTCACTTAAATCTCCTTCTCGCCTTTTACCATCGTTTTAACTGTATATACCCCGTTTTCCAGATTAATCTGTACGGTACGTCCATAGTTTTCTCCGGTATCTTCTGCGATAAGCTTAATGCCGAGCGATTTTAACTGCTCTTTGACAGCTTCTGCATTTCTTGCGCCTACACGCATGATGTCCGTTGCTTTTGCGAACGCAAACATCTGTGCTCCGCCTGCCATTTTTGCAACCAAACGGCTGCGGGATGCACCCAGTGCAAGAACATCCTTAAGGAGCAGAGGCACACCGGTATCAGCGAACTTCGCAGGATTCTCGCTGGCGCGAGACTGCGTGCTGTCCGGAAGCATAATGTGCAGAAGACCGCCTACTTTTGCCTGTGGGTCATATAGCGACACTCCGATACAGGAACCGAGCCCATAGCTTATAATCGTTGCGGGAGCACGGCCGACCTTGTAATCGGCCATGCCGACTTTAATAAGATCTGCCATAATTTACACTCCTACTGCTGTCAAAATCGTGTCCAAGGAACCCGGATCAGGCACAAGGAAGAAGTGCCCCTTGATTCCCTCCTCATCAGTGGTAAATTCAGTCTCTATAACCAATGCATGGTCACCCATCTGGCCAAGCTGTATGAGGACAACATTCAAAATAGCTCCTGCCATGTCCATTGCCAGTGCCGGAATTGAAGGAAGAAGAGAAAGTTTTGTCAGATTGAACAATGCATTGAGGTAAGCACCGGCAAGAATGTTGCCGATTTCCATCAAAGCAGATTCATCTAAAAAATCAAGATTTTGAGTCTCTCCCCGTTTCTTTCCCATGAGCATGTCAACAAGATAAAACGCACTTTCCGCAGGCAGCAGGAACAGAATGTTGCCCGGCGCCTGCCCGTAAACACGCAGGAACACGCCTACTACCATAGCCTCAGGGCCTCCGACCAGGTCAGGGACTTCTCCCAGAGGTACAATAGATACTTCCGGCACATTCATGTCTATGCGGTGATTAATAATCTGCGAAAGCGCTGTCGCTGAGTTGCCTGCACCGACATTGCCAATCTCACGCAGTGCATCCATCTGCGTAGGAGTTAACTGCATAATATCGTCTGGCATATTCTGCCTCCTCTCTTCCGTTATGGGCTGTTATTCTTCCTGCAGCCCGATAATCGCATCCAGATTCAGCATTATAATCAGACGGTCATCTTCTTTGCCGATACCTGTTATAAAACGATTGGTTTCATTGTCAACTACCTTTGCGGCATCAATGTGCGCTGTATCAAGAGTAATAACCTCTGTTACAGCATCAACAATCATACCGACTTCAATATCGTCACTGCGAACAATAACGATACGTGTATCCTCTGTGTACGGAGTATTCTGGAGACCTAAACGTTTCTTAAGGTCGATAACAGGAAGAACGCTTCCGCGAAGATTGATAACGCCTTTGATAAAATCAGACGCAAACGGAACACGCGTGATATCCGTAAGACCCTTGATTTCCTTTACGTTCAGAATATTAAAACCATACTCCTCATCGCGGAGCTTAAAAGCGACAACCTGAACCTCATTCTCAACCTGAACATTATTCTCTGGTGTAGCCATCTTTAGGACTCCTTTCCTCACATCAATGCGCTGACATCAAGAATCAGCGCTACACGGCCATCGCCGAGTACCGTCGCACCGGAAATGACTTTAAGACCTGCAAGCAGCTTACCGAGCGTTTTAATAACGATTTCCTGCTGTCCGATAAGATTGTCGACCACAATGCCGGCTTTGCGTTCGCCAAGGTGTACGACAACAACGAAAATGTCATCGTTCTTTTCGCCTTCCTGTACCGGAACATTGAGGATATTGCCAAGACGGATGATAGGAATGATCTGTCCGCGGAGGACGATGACCTCTTTATTCTGAACCGTCTTGATGTCTTCCTGTTTAATATTAATCGTACTGTCGATGGATCCAAGAGGAATTGCATACATTTCTTCCTGAACCTTGACAAGCAGAGCCTGAATAATAGCGAGCGTAAGCGGAAGCTTAATCTTGAATACGCTGCCTTCATCAACCTTCGTTTCAACGTCTACGTGACCGCCAAGAGTTTCAATCTTGCTGCGGACAACGTCCATACCGACGCCGCGTCCGGAAATATCTGTAATCTGTTCTGCAGTGGAGAAGCCCGGCATGAAGATAAGACGGACAGCATCCGCATCGTTCAGGTTGTCTGCCTCTTCCTGGGTAACCATACCTTTTTCAACAGCCTTGCGGCGGATAACATCGGCATTGATACCCTTACCATCATCAGTGACCATGATGACAACATTATTGCCTTCATGACGCGCGATAAGTCCAACCTCACCGGCACGCGGTTTGCCTTTTGCTTCACGTTCATCAGGAAGCTCAACACCATGATCAAGAGAGTTTCTCAAAAGATGCATCAGCGGATCGCCGATCTCATCGATAACGGTACGGTCGAGCTCTGTTTCCTCACCCTCAATAGTAAGGTTGATTTCTTTCTCCAATTCCTTCGTGAGGTCACGGACCATACGCGGGAAACGGTTAAATACCTGTCCGACAGGGACCATGCGGACTTTCATAACGACCGTCTGCAAATCTGTCGTTACGCGGTCCATCTGCTCAAGCGTTTCAGTGAGCTCAGTAAGACGGTGCGTAATACCAATCTGCTCGAGACGAACCTTATTTATAACAAGCTCTCCAACAAGATTCAGCAGGTTATCAAGTTTGTCAATATCAACACGGACTGACTGACCGCCCTTAGCCGGTTTCTTTTCCGGTCCTTTTGCAGGAGCAGCTGCTTTCTTCGGTGCAGCCGCAGGAGCTGCTTTAGACGCAGCAGGTGCAGCGGGGGCTGCCGCCGCTGCAGCAGGTGCAGCCGCAGGAGTCGGAGTCTTTGTCGCTGCTTCCTGAGCCTTAAGCTCTTCAGCAACATCAGTGATTACTACCTTATCAACTTCTGAAATCGTCATGAGATTTTCTTCGATTGCCGAAGGCTCTGCATCCGTAACAAAAACGATATCAAAAGAATGCTCAAATTTCTCCTGCTCAAGATCCTCAGCAGGAGGAACAGATTTCACTACATCGCCGAGCTGATCCAGCGAATTCATGACCATATACGAACGTGCGGATT
This sequence comes from Schwartzia sp. (in: firmicutes), assembly GCF_978017985.1. Classification (NCBI taxonomy): domain Bacteria; kingdom Bacillati; phylum Bacillota; class Negativicutes; order Selenomonadales; family Selenomonadaceae; genus Schwartzia; species Schwartzia sp. (in: firmicutes). Next base: position 9,429 of record NZ_CDXDFU010000091.1, read on the forward strand.
TTAATACGCAGCTTTCAGTGAGTGCTACATTGATGTGAAGCGCACGCATTCCGCTGTCAAGAGCCTGTTTGATAACGTCTTTGTCCGTATCGTCGTATTCAATCGACGGTGCAGCAGGCGCAGCCGCAGCAGCAGGTGCCGCAGCATCTTCAGCAGCAGGCGCTGCCGCAGGTGCAGCCTCACCCTTCACCATTGCACTGAGTTTAGCCGCGATCTCACTTACATCGACAACGTCCTCAGGTCCGCCCTCTCCAACGCTTTCAACCATCTGTTCAAGTGAATCTACGCATTTGAAAAGAGTATCGACAATATCCTCAGAAACCTTCAGCTGTTCCTTACGGAGCATATCAAGAAGGTTCTCCGTGTCATGCGTAAGTTCTGCTATTTTTGTATATCCCATAGTAGCGGACATGCCCTTAATGGTATGTGCGTTTCGGAAGATATCATTCAGGATAGACAAGTCCTCAGGATCGTTCTCCAATCCGAGCAACCCGTCATTCAGCGACTGCAAATGTTCACGTGATTCTTCCAAAAACATCTCCATGTACTGATTGGTGTCCATTTCTATTCCCCCTATTTCTGTCCTTAGTTTTTAACTGCTCTCACAATAGCCGGTGCTACTTCCTGAAGCGGAAGAACTTCATCTGCTATTCCCTGGTCTACAACAGCTTTCGGCATTCCGTAAACCACACAGGTACTTTCATGCTCGGCTATTATATAGCCTCCGGCCTGTTTGATTTCTTTCATACCGACAGCACCATCCTGCCCCATTCCGGTCAAAATGACCGAAACCACATCAGTCCCAAATTGGACTGCTGACTTGAATAAAACATCTGCCGCCGGACGAAGCGTTCCGAGAGGCGGGTCCTGATTGAGTACAATCTCACGTCCCTGTGAACATGGCATTACCGTCATATGATAATTTCCCGGCGCTATATAAACATGTCCTGCCTCTATGATATCATGATTTTCAGCTTCTTTCACGGAAATTTGGCAAATTTCGTTTAGCCTGTCCGACAATGATTTTGTAAATCCCGGAGGCATATGCTGAACAATCAAGACCCCGCACGGCAGATCCTTTGGAAGTCCTGCCACAACGGTTTGAAGCGCTTTCGGCCCACCTGTAGAAGTACCCAGCACAACTATCTTCTTTCTTGGGTCTGACCCGCTCGAAGGCCGCGGTACTGCAGCAGAAGTAATTGTAGGCCGTGCAGTCTGCGTAGGCATTGACTGCGCCTGTCTCGGTGTGAAGCAGGGCTTTCGCAGCGGAAAATCTGTTTTCCGTGAAGCCTCTTCTCTCTTCCCCGCCGAAACTATAGGACAAGTTCTCTTTTTAATTTTTACTGAGGCAGCTGCCCGGCACTTTGTCAGGATTTCCATCTCAATGGTGTCAATCGCTGATACCGATCCGCCGCTCTTATTAATAAAATCAACAGCTCCGAGGCTCAAAGCCCGGATTGTAGCGTCCGTTCCTTCCTTTGTCATGCTGCTGCACATGACTACCGGAAGCGGACACTCCTTCATGATAATCTCAAGTGCCTGAAGTCCGTCCATGACCGGCATGTTGACATCCAGTGTCAAGAGGTCAGGATTGTATTTCTTGACCTTCTCTATAGCGTCTTTACCGTTTCGCGCGGTATCGACGAGCTCAAAATCCGGCTGTTTCTTGAACATGTCGGACAGAACCATACGCATGAATGCGGAATCATCCGCTACAAGTACTCGAATCATGTTTCCTGCACCCCTGTCAAGTTAAGCCCCTTCGCAAGTTCTTTTCTTTGTAACTCAAAAATGAAGTGCACCAGACGATTTCGGATAGGACGTGTAAGATCGAGCATTCTCACACCAACCTGGTAAATTTTACGTTTCGGCTCGAGCTCTATTTCCGTGCATCTCTGCACAACTCCCATTACCTGAAGAGTCCCTATGTCAGGAAGATTATGCAGCTCCATGATGACCTGCCGCTCCAGCGGAACCTTCTTGTCTGAGACAAACGCCAGACCACTGCCGCTTAAATCAATAAGATTTGTCATCTTCGGCGGGTCAAATCCTCCCTCATCATTCATTATCTGAACCGAAAGGGGAAGGCTGACCTTTACACGAACAAATTGGCGGTTCTGGTAGCGCTGAAGTATCTCGGGTTTTGCAATCCACCAGCACGGGACGTTATTCAGCATCCCTTTCTTCTTGAAAACCGAGAAAAAGCGGAACTGGCTGTGCTCCAAAAGAACAGCACCGTACAGATGTGCACCGTCCGGCGGAATGATTGGAACCCTTTTTGAGTCCATAGGCATCGCAACAATCATTTCCGAGGACTGTATGTCTTCTATACGGCTCGAATAGGATTCGTCGCTGTCCATATAGAAGGAAAGCCTTTGTCCTATTTTTAGAATTTTTTCGGCTTTCTCTGTATCATTGTTCATGCTTCCCCTCCTTCCCTATTTACCGTTGGATTTCAACAGCTTCTGCAAAAAGCCTCTCCACCCAAGGTTAATGGATTTTTTTCCTCCATAAAGAATTCCCTGCGCGACCGCATGAACGCACCTTGCCGCAAGCGTATTCGGGTACGCAATCAAGAGAGGTGCCTGCTTTTTTACCGCGTTCATTACATTGCGGTCCTCGTATATATATCCAAGCGAAGGAAGACGCATTGACAGGAATCTTTCCGCTGTACGTCTCAGCTTCGCTGTAACATCCTGGCCTTCCCTTTCGTCATATATCCGGTTTACGACCAGCTTCATGTTTTTAACCCTCGCATGCGTGTTATATGCCTTCATAACCGCATACGCATCAGTCAAAGCTGTAGGTTCAGGAGTCGTAACAAGAACAACTTCATCTGCAGCCAAAATAAACTCAATTACATTTTGACCTAAACCAGCGCCTGTGTCAATCAAAATCACATCTGCAATGTCTCCGCAAGCACCAAGTTTTTCCAAAAGTATCTGTCTTTCGGCCGGTGTAAACTCAACAGCACGCTCAATTGCAGAGCCTCCGGAGATATAATTTACGCCGTATGGCCCGTGCACAATAACATCATCAAGCGTAATATCGTTCTGCAGAAGATGCATCAAATGATGTTTCGAAACAGTTCCCAGTACAACATCCACATTTGCCATTCCAAAATCAGCATCGATGACAAGCACCCGTTTGCCTTCCATACTCATCGCAATTGCAAGGTTTACGGTAAGATTTGTCTTACCGACACCGCCTTTGCCGCTTGTAACCGCAACAATACGTGCACCTTTATCATGTACCGCCTTTTGAAAATTCCGCTGTTCTACCCCTATTACATGGCTTGCTGCTGTCGGCTGTGCAAACGGCTGAGCAACATATGGAACACCCGGCTTCCGTGCAGTTATAGGAGAAACAGTTACTCCCGACTGCACAGCGGGCTGTGCATTTATCTTCTGCGGAGCCGTGCCTGAGGAATAACCCGAATATACCATGGGATTTCTCACCGGTTCACCTGATACACCGGAAGCCTGCTTTGGCTGCATCCAGTAGAACGGAGGCTGTGTGCCGGCTGCGGACGTACCCTGCTGTGAAGTCTGACGGCCGGTCTGATTTGGCTGCAAAAATACCTGCCCTGAGCTTTGTTTCGGAGCTTCATATTCAGTTTTGTCCTGTACAAGCTTTCGGAGGCTTGCCGCCTGATCATCCATATCGTTTTACCTCAGTAAAAGTTTTGCTAATGCTTCAGGTTTTGCCGGTTCAATATCATCCGGCACGCTCTGTCCGTTCGTCAGATACGAAAGGGCAACGCGGCGGTCATACAGAAGGTTGACAACAAATCCCATGCTGTCTGTCTCATCTGTCTTTGTGAAAATGACTCTGTCCGGCTTGCATATGGAGAAGCGGTCCATTATAGCTTCAGCATCCCGTTCTTTAGTCGTCGCACTCATTACGAGATGCTTTTCTATGGACGGGTCTACTGCCAGGAATTCCTTAAGCTCCTGCATCTGATAATCATTATTCTGACTGCGTCCTGCCGTGTCTATCAGAATAAGCTGTTTGCCTTTATGCTTTCTGAGTGCCGGCTTAAGCTCCGCTGCCGAGTAAACAATCTCAAGAGGAAGCCCTATTATATCTGAATATGTTTTTAGCTGATCGACCGCGGAAATACGATAAGTATCTGCCGTAATAAGTGCTACATTGACTCCGCGCTCGAGAACAAACCTCGCTGCAATCTTCGCGATTGTTGTCGTTTTTCCGACACCTGTCGTTCCGATAAGAGCTACAATCTTAGGCCGGCCATCTTTCAGACCGATACCGTCTCCTGTCTTTATTGAGGAATGAAGATACTCGCTGAGAGCTTTCATCGCCTCGTCAGAATCCTTTGGGGCAAGAAGGGCTGCCGGTGAAATCTTTCTGATTACATCCTGCATGACCTGCTCATTGAGAGCCTGCTCCTTGAGGGCATCCTGCAGCGTAACAATTTCATTCTCAGCATGCGTCTGGCCCATAACCTGTTTGAGCATGAGACGCATCTGCGCAAGCTCGTCTTCCAAAGCCTGTATCTTCTCTTCGCCCTTATCCACCTGGGGTTCCGGCTGCACAGCAGGCTTTGCTGCCTCCGGTTCAGGTTTGACAATATGCGGCTTGACCTCCTCCTGAGGTGCTGCCGCAGGTTCAGCTTCAAAGGGTACCGGAACAGGACCCTGCACAAATGCCTGCTGAACCGGCTCCTGCTGATACAACGGCTGTTCAGGCACTGCCGCATAATCCTGTGTATCATAAGCCACTGCAGATGCAGACTGAACCGGCATAGTGCGACCCACCGCACGAAGCGGACGAACCGGCTCTATGGGCTCCATATTACTCAATGTCCTTGTCTCCATAGAACGCGGTTCCATTGGAACAAATCCGACATTCTCTTCAGGAGCCATATATCCCATATCCATGTTCTTAGCAGAAGCCTGCGTCATATTGTCCATCAGCTCGGCTGAAGTACGTGCCAGAGAAACCCCCTCCGCTGTTCCTGCAGTCTTATACTGTGCAAGCACTTGACGCGGTGCCTGCTTTGACGTCATCTGAACAGCTGATACCGCGCGTGAATTTCTTGATGAACGCGAGGAGCGGGAAGAACGTGCCGGAGCTGCCGGGCGGATAGGCGCCTCAATTCTTGAAACCGTTGGAGCCTTTGCCTTCGATCTCTTTGGTGTATCTTCAAGAGCAGCGGTTACCTCGACTACCTCCTTGCTTCTGTATCCCAGGAACCCACCCTGACGATACCGCTTTGTATGAAGGATGACCGCATCACGCCCCATCTCATCTTTTACCATAGCCATTGCCTCTTTAAGGTCTGCGGCTTTAAATACTTTTACACGCAATTATACTTTCACCACCCCAAGAATCTGAAGCTCTACGCTCTGCTCAATCTCCGCATGAGAGAGAACGATGATGCCCTGTATTGAGCGTTCCACCAAATTATGGAAATACGGGCGGACCGCCGGACTCGTAAGAACGATTGGCTGATAGCCCATATTAGTAAGCTTTGTAAGCTCTGTGTTAAGCGCTGTAAGCAGTCTCTGCATGACATCCGGCTCCATGCTTACATAAGAACCGCGGTCGGTTCTCTGAACAGCGCCTGCAATGCGGTTCTCGATTGCAGGATCGAGCGTAATGCACGGAATGACATTGTTTTGCAGATTCTGCTGTGTAATCTGACGCGCCATGGCGTGACGGACATATTCGGTAAGAATATCCGTGTCCTTTGTAGCCCGTCCGTAATCTGCAAGCACTTCGAAAATAGTACCCATATCGCGGATAGAAATGCGTTCCCGCAAAAGATTGGACAATACCTTCTGGATCTCGCCTACATTCATAAGCTCCGGAATGACCTCGTCCACCAGAGACGGATTTGTCTTCTTGAGATTCTCCACAAGATCCTGTGTCTCCTTACGTCCGAGAATCTCGTCCGCATGAGCCTTAATAACCTCAGTGAGATGCGTAGCAAGAACGGATACCGCATCAACAACCGTATATCCATTGAGCTCTGCCTGCTCGCGCTGAGTTTCTGCAATCCAGAGTGCCGGAAGGCCGAAAGCCGGCTCCGTTGTCTCAATGCCGGGAACCTCTTCAAACACAGTTCCCGAATTCATTGCAAGATAATGATCCAGCATGAGCTCGCCTTTTGCTATTTCTATACCCTTCAGCTTGATTATGTAAGCATTTGGCTTAATTTGAATATTATCTCGTATACGGATGGTCGGAACAACGAGACCGAGTTCAAGAGCGCATTGCCGTCGAATCATAACGATACGCTCAAGAAGGTCACCGCCCTGCCCTGTATCTACCAGAGGAATCAAGCTGTAGCCGATTTCAAGCTCCATCGGATCAACCTGCAGCAGGGATACAATATTTTCCGGTTTGGTTGCTTCCTGCTTCTTCTTTTCCTGTTTCGCCGTCGTTGTTGTTTCTTCGGCCACTGCCTGCGACTTCTTCAGCGAATAGCCGATAAACGCCGAAATCAAGGAAAGACATGTAAACGGAATACCCGGAAGACCCGGAACAATTGCCATCAGAATCAGGACTCCGCTGACTATAAAGAACACACGGGAATTTCTGAACAGCTGATTTACAAGATCGCTTCCGAGATTTCCCTCGGATGCGGCACGGGTAACAATAATACCCGTCGCAGTTGAAATCATAAGCGCCGGAATCTGGTTGACCAGACCCTCACCGACGGTCAGCAGCGTATAATTCTGCAAAGCCTGTGTTACCGTCATGTTTCTCTGAACCATGCCGATAATAAAACCGCCGGTAATGTTTATGATAATGATTATGATAGCTGCGATCGCGTCTCCTTTTACGAACTTGGAAGCACCGTCCATAGCTCCGTAAAAATCCGCTTCACGCTGAATCTTCTCACGCCGCTTTCTTGCTTCGGCATCAGTGATAGCCCCCTGGTTCAGATCCGCGTCGATAGACATCTGCTTACCGGGCATAGCATCCAATGTGAAACGTGCCGATACCTCTGCAACACGCTCAGCACCCTTGGTGATAACAATAAACTGAATGATGATAAGGATTACGAACACAATAAAACCGACGACAGCATTACCTCCGACAACGAAATTGCCGAATGCAGTAATGACCTCGCCGGCGTATCCTTCCAGCAGAATAAGGCGCGTGGAAGAAACGTTCAGCGCCAGCCGGAAAAGTGTCGTTAAAAGCAACAGAGACGGAAATACCGAAAGATCCAGCGCCTCTACGTTATATATCGTTACAAGTACGATAGTAAGTGCCAAAGTGACATTGAGGCACAGCAGAAGATCAAGCAGCATTGTCGGGAGAGGAATAATCATCATCAATACAATGGTGATGATTGCTGCTGCAATAATAACATCACTATATCGTTGTATTAACCCTCCGGCCGTACCCTTCTCTGCCATAACTGTCGTTTTCTCCTCTTTTCAAACCCGCGGGCGCGGATTCAAAATCTTTATGCGTAACGGCGGTGCTTCAGGCGGTAAACATACGCCAGAACCTCCGCAACTGATTTATAAAGCTCCTTAGGGACCATATCTCCAATCTCTACGGAAGCGTACAGCGCACGTGCCAGCGGACGATTTTCAACAATCGTAACGCCTGCCTCGCGTGCCTTTTCTTTTATCTTCTTAGCTACATAATCCTGCCCCTTGGCCACAACCTGCGGAGCCTGCATTCCCTGCTCGTATTTCAGCGCAACCGCATAATGCGTCGGGTTTGTTACGATGACATCCGCCTTCGGGACCTCCTGCATCATACGTGACATTGCCATTTCACGCTGTTTGGAACGGATCTTACCCTTGATCTGCGGGTCACCTTCCATCTGCTTGAACTCTTCCTTGACTTCCTGCTTGCTCATCTTCAGAGACTGGAAATTATCCCATTTCTGATAAGCATAGTCGAAGCATGAAAGAATGAAGTAGACGCCTATGATTTTGAACGCCAGCAGAAATATTACATCCGCAATCTTAGGAAGGCTCGCTCCCAGGTCCAGATACAAAAGCTTAGGTATCTGCAGAATTTCGTCCTTCAGAAAGTTATAAACGAAGGAACCTATAATTGCTATCTTAAACAATGATTTCACAAGCTCAACAAGCGCTCTTTTTGAAAAAAGCCTGCCCATGCCGTTGATTGGATTCAGCTTGTCCAATTTGAATCCCAGCGGCTCCGTTGTGAAATTAATTCCTACCTGCATGAAATTGATAAAAAGGCCGATTGCCATGATAATTCCCATGATAGGGAACGCTGTTTTAGCGAGAATAATGATAATCCCGATAAAAAGCTGCATCACGGTCTCAGTATCAATGCTCTGATTCATATGACTGAAAATATACGTCATATAGTTGCATATTTCGTCATATACCGATGAGCCTAACATCTTTAATCCCCAAAAGCCTGCAAGCATTACAAACGCGCCGCTGAGCTCAGTGCTTCGGGGTATCTGTCCTTTTTTCCGTGCATCCGCCTGACGTTTCGCGGTAGGATCTTCTGTTTTTTCACCCGCGAAAAGCTGAAGGTCGAAGACAAACTTCCTGTCAAACTGCCCTAAGGACAAGGGAGATGTTTCCATACACTTCATTGAACAACACATCCAGGAATAAAACATAAAAAGGCACCACAATCGAAAGCATAAACAAACCGACAACAATCTGCAAAGGAACACCGACAACAAAAATATTAAGCTGCGGCATAGTCCTTGCAAGTATACCCAGTCCAACGTTAGTCAAAAGAATAGCGAAGGAAACAGGAAGAGCAATCTGCATGCCCGTTGTGAAAATACCTACTGTAAACCGTGTAATAAGCTCCGCAATGGAAGGGTCCGCTGACATTGACTGAAGCGGGACGCTCTGAAAGCTGCGTATCAGTGCCGTAAGAAGAACATGATGCCCATTTGTAACAAGAAAGACAATCACGCTCAGATTATAAAGAAAACTTCCGATAAGCGGAATCTGCTGACCGGAAGTTGGATCCATAACATTCACGATGGAAAAGCCTACCTGCATATCCATGACCTTACCGGCCATATGGATCGTCGCGAATGAAACGTAAGCCACAAAACCAATAAGCCAGCCGACGAATAACTCCTTAAGCACAAGCGCCGCATACCCTATGACCGTAGGCGGAACTGGCTGTGTTCCCGAAACAGCATCAACCGATGGGAACATCACAATAGAAATCACAAGAGCCGTACCGACACGGACATATTGCGGAATATTTATACTTCCAAGGAACGGAGCCATGATGAAAATTCCACTGATTCTCATCACTACAAGAAGAAACACAGCCGCGTGATTTTGAAGAATATCAAAAAAATCCACGATGTATTTCCTCCAATCATTTAAGATACAGCGGAATATTCGTAAATACACTCATAACATATTCCACCATAATCCGGAGCATCCATGGACCGAAAATCAAAATAGCCACAAAAACGGCGATAATTTTCGGAATAAAGGCGAGGGTCTGCTCCTGAATCGACGTCGTCGCCTGAAACACACTCACGCTCAGACCAACAAGGAGTCCAAGCCCCAGCATAGGCGCTGCGACCATCAGAACGACCATCAAAGCCTGCTGTCCAAGCTGAACAACCACATCTCCCGACATCGTTCCATCTCCTATTTAAAGCTGACAATGAGAGACTTAATCAAGAGATGCCACCCGTCAACCATGACGAAAAGCAAAATCTTGAACGGCATAGAAATCATGACCGGCGGAAGCATCATCATACCCATTGACATAAGCGTACTTGCCACAATCATGTCAATTACTATGAAGGGTATGTAAATCATAAAGCCAATCTGAAATGCCGTTTTAAGCTCACTTATAACATAAGCCGGAATCAACGTAAACGTTGACACATCATCCGGAGAATCCGGACGGGGTGCATCCGACAAATTAACGAAAAGTGCCAAATCCGATTCGCGCGTCTGCTTGAACATGAATTCACGCATAGGCGCAACCGTGTTTTGAAGCGCCTGCTCCTGTGAAATCTGCCCTGCGAGATACGGCTGAATCCCCTGCTCGTTGGCTTCGCTCCAGTAAGGAGACATTATGTAGAAGGTCAGGAACAGCGACAGCGCAATAACCACCTGGTTAGGCGGTACGTTCTGCGTGGAAAGCGCATTCCTCAAAAACCCAAGAACGACAACGATACGTATGAACGCTGTTGTCATCACAATGATAGACGGAGCCAGCGATAGAATCGTCAATACCGCGACGATCTGCAGTGTAGAAGCAACCTGCTGCGGATTATCCGCCGTTCCGACGTTTACATCAACGCTCGGAATAATCGGCGCTGCCTGCACCACAGGCAGCATCAGACAAAAAGAAAGCAGGACTCCCAGGCAAATGAGAGCCCGCTGTTTATTCATCACCGCTGCACAACCCCTTCTCATTTGCGATACGGTCCGTTCTTAAATATAGACGGAATCCGTTTTGCAAGCTGTTCCAGCGACCCAATCTGCGACGAAAACAAATCATCGGCAGACGGCATGCTTCCAAGCTGACGGCGATGCAGCCGCTCAATCTCATCTTCATCCGTTACTTCACGGAGAAGTGTTATCGAATGCTCGGTAACTCCCAGCATGAAGACACGTTCTGCAAGTTCAACCACACAGACGGAACGGTTCGGTCCCAGAGGAAGATGCGCGAGTATACGCCCTCCCTGCCCTTCAGAGGTTTGTGCAAAACGGCCGCTCAAAAAGCGGGACGCCATATAAGCCATGACCACGACAAACGCAAACACGGCAAAAAGGCTGAGAAGATACGCTATCGTCGACCACCACGAAACAGCGGTCGGACGGGGATCTGCCTCTGCATAGCCGGAAAGGTATCCGCTTCCGGCGGCATCGGCAGCTGCCGACACGTATCCCGTCAGCAGGAGGACCAACAGCAAGGCCAGTCCTGCGCACCGAAGCACACGTGCGTTCATCAACCTACAGCTTTGCGAACAGCCTCGAGGACGCGGTCTGCCTGGAACGGCTTAACGATAAAGTCGCGGGCACCTGCCTGAATAGCCTCGATAACCATTGCCTGCTGACCCATAGCGCTGCACATAACGATTTTAGCGTTCGGGTCAATCTTCTTGATTTCTTTAACTGCGCTGATACCATCCATTTCCGGCATGGTGATATCCATCGTAGTAAGATCCGGTTTGAGCTCCTGGTACTTCTCAACAGCTTTTGCGCCGTTCTCAGCTTCACCAACAACCTCATAACCGTTCTTGGAAAGAATATCCTTAACCATCATGCGCATGAATGCCGCATCATCTACAACTAAGACTCTAACTGCCATGTTTCATCTCTCCTCATCTTTGCATTGTAAAAATGGCCTAATTCTACTTGTTAACATTATATAAAATATAAAGGAATTTCTCAAGAAAAACAATCACTGCAGACGGGCTGCACGCTCTTCAGGACTTACGATATCCGTTATGCGGACACCGAAGTTTTCGTCGATAACAACGACCTCACCCTTTGCCAAGAGCTTCCCGTTGACCTGAATGTCTACCGGTTCGCCGGCAAGCTTATCCAGTTCGACGATAGAGCCGTTTGTAAGCTCAAGAATCTCCTTAATTGACTTTTTCGTACGGCCAAGCTCAACCGTAACCTGAAGCGCAACATCGAGAATAAGTCCGATGTTCGCATCGTTGACCTGAACCGGAGCAGTAGCCAGAGGTGTAAACTGTACCGGCTGCACAGGAACTCCCTGTGCAATAGCCTGTCCATACGAAGGCATAGGAGCCTGCATCATAGGCGCTGCCTGTGGAGCAGGTGCCATTGGAGGCGGTGCTGCTGCCATCGGAGGCGGAGCTGCCGGAGCTGCCGGCGGCGGTGGCGGAGCCGCAGGTGCGGGTGCCGGTGCCGGAGGCGGTGCTGCTACCTCTTCCTCAGCCTTACTGCTGTTCATGAGGCTTTCAACCATTTCCCTTGCGATATCGAGCGGAAGAATCTGCATAATCTGGCTGTCGATGAGTCCATCAACCTCCATGCGGAAAGAAATCTTCGCAACAATATCATCCCCGCCAACAATCTCCGTTACCTTATCCTCGGAGCCGAGGTCGATAAGATTTACCTTCGGTGGAGAAATATCAATCTTCTTATTGAACATCGTCGACAGAGACGTGGAAACAGAACCCATCATCTGATTCATTGCCTCTCCGACAGCGCTCATATGAATCTCATTGAGGTCTTCAGGCGGATTTGTTCCATCGCCGCCCATCATGAGATCTGCGATAATGCACGCATCCTGCGCCTGAATGGCAAGAATATTATTTCCGTCAATACCAATCGTGTACCCGACCTCAACAATGAGATAAGGCAGCGGATATGTATTGCGGATAGAATTCATTGTGTCGACAGATACCGTCGGCGTAGTAATCGAAACCTTATGACCAAGCAGCACAGAAAGCGTTGTTGCAGCACTGCCCATGGAAATGTTGCCGATCTCGCCGAGCGCATCCTTCTCCATGTCGGACAAGGGGCTGCCCAGGTCCGGAGCCGCTGCACCATCAGCAGCGGGTTCCGCTGCATCAGCCGCAGGTGCGCTGTCTGCCGGTGGAGCTGCACCGCCGCCGTTAAGCAGGGCATCAATCTCCTCCTGCGAAATCATATCATCACTCATCTGTATCTTCATCTCCCTCTGGAGCTACTCGCGTAATCTGTACGGCAGCTCTTTTTCCGAATGTACCCGGCCTGCAGAAGAACTTTCTCCTCTTGCCGATAAGGCACGACAGTTCATCTTTGACCTTCGTATCAAGCTGGAGAACATCTCCATATCCGAGTGTAAGGAACTCCCGAATGGATATTTCTATTGACCCAAGCTCTACTACGAAAGGCACCTTCGTTTTGGCTATCTTCTTTTGCAATATTTCAACCTGCTCCGGGTGGTTCTCCTTAGAAACGGAGGACGCTACCCAGAAGGTCGTTGTCAATTTCGACATAATCGGTTCGAGAACAAGATACGGGATACAAATATTCATGAATCCCTCGACCTCGCCAATCGTTATCTTCAGAGTGATGATGACAACCATATCACTCGGTGGAACAATTTGAACGAATGCCGGATTTGCCTCCATAACCTCGAGACGCGGTGTTATATGTACCACGTTCGCCCATGCTTCACGGAAATGTTCAATGGCTTTCGCAAAAGTTCTTCGAATAACCGCTTCTTCTATTTCCGTCAGCGTACGAGGCTTAATCGTGTTCGCTCCCGTTCCGCCAAACACACGGTCAATAATGGAAAACGCAATGCTCGTATTGAGCTCCATGATTATGTTGCCCTTAAGAGGCGGAACCGCCAGGACTCCGATAACGCTCGGATTTCCCAATGATTGAATAAATTCCTGATAGGTAAGCTGTTCTACAGAAGCGACCTCTATATCTACCAGACTTCGAAGGTTAGTTGACAGATAAGTGTTCAGCATGCGGCCGAAATTCTCATGCAGCATCTGCAATGTACGAATCTGGTCCTTCGAGAACTTATCAGGACGTTTGAAGTCATATGTTTTGACTTTTTTCTGCTGTTCTTCTGCCTTAACTTCGTCTGCGGAAACATCACCGCTTGAAATTGCAGACAGAAGCTTATCTATCTCAGATTGAGACAGTACGTCATCTGCCAATCTTCACCCTCCTTCCCTTTGATATGGATTTCGCCTGTCACTGGAGGACAAAGCTTGTGATGTACACGTTGTAAACTGAGCCCTCACCCAACGTGTGGTTCACCTCGACCTTGATTTTATCTTTCAAAGCCTCCTGCTTCTGCGCATCAAAACCGTCCAGCGGCTCCGAACGCAGAATCTGGAGTACCGTATCCAGCATCTTTGTCTCAGCAACAGGATTCAGCTTGCCTTCCTTGATATTATCCTGTTTTCCCGGATTCATTTCGAGAACAATGCCAACCTTGAGGAAACGTCCCCCCTTGATTCCTCCGACATTGACAAGAAGACCATCCTTCGCGTCGCCGAGCTTAATGAACACGCCCGGATCATGATAACGGGGTGCCCCTTCCTCCGCTACGGAGTTCGACAGAATCTTGGTCGCAACAAAGTAAGAAATACCTGCAGCCAGTACGAGGCCGACTACAACTAAGACTGCGATAATAATAATGGGAGACTTTTTCTTCCCCTCGGCCTGGGCCTCCGCTTCTTTACCCTCATCGGCTGCGTCTGCCGGTTTCTTTTCGTCTGCCATTCTCAATCACTCCTCTACTCTCTTTTCATAATTTATGCGATACAGGAAGCTGTGCTTCCGAATCCCCTCAATACTTCTGCAGCGCACGGCGGTATGCCATGACTCTCCTTACTACCTCATCCATCGGCTCATCAACGATAAGCTTTTTTCCATTGATGAGAGTGACAACTGTATCAGGAGTTTCCTCTATTGTTTCTATTATTTCGGCATTGAGTATGAAAACTCCTTTTTTATTTACCTCAGAATTAAATTTTGTGAGCTTTATCATCCGGTTTACCTCATTCCCCTCTGCAGCCTGAGCCCTGATTATTGCTCTGCCGGTTCTATCGGCGGATTGGGCTCTGCATTTTCGGCATCTCCCGGCGAACTCATTCTGGAACGTGCTCCGGAATATATGACCCGAGTAAGCCTTGCCGACTTTTCAGGTTCAAACGCCGTGAGAATCTTCGCACACTGCGATTCATCCATACGCTGCAAAATAGCAATTGTAATATCATCATTAAGAGCATCCATAATAGCCGCGGCATCCTTAGGCTTCATTTCATTGTAGAGACGCGCCAGCTTCGTAACGCGCTTTTTCTCTGCGGCCTGCTGCTCCTTTTTCTGCTTCTCAATTTCAGCCTTTGTAAGTACAACCGGCTTGGATTCCTCAGGCTTCTGCTTTGCCTTGTCCTTATCCGGTTCCTTCGCCTTGTCCTTATCAGCCTGCGCCTTATCGGCTTCAGCAGTCTGCGCCTGCTCTGTCTCCGTTTCACCGCCCTGACGCTTCACAAAAAACTGTCCGATGACAGGCATATCATAAAGCTTCATGCTCTCATTGATTTTATCTACATCAAAAATACGGAGATATATTCCGACGAAAAAACCTGCACCAATCAACAGGACAAGCAGGAAGAGCATTGCGAGCGCCTTAAGGATGCGCCGCTTTTTCGAAGGCTGTCCATTTGTATCTGCCATTTACGCTTCCCCGTCCTTTTTATCTGCCATAACTTCACCTGTTTTCAATGACGGCAGCCGTCATTTATTTGTAAAGGTCAAGCACAGAGTCAACATAAGCCTCTGTCTCGCCATACGGAGGTACCCCTCCATGGTCGCGTACCGCCTGCGGACCGGCATTATACGCAGCCACTGCCTTTTTGATATCTCCGCCGAAGGACTGCAGAAGCTGGCTGAGATATTTCGCTCCGCCGTCAATATTCTGCTGTGCGTCGTACGGATTTATTCCAAGAGTAGCGGCCGTATCCGGCATAATCTGCATTATGCCTACCGCCCCTGCCTCCGAGACAGCATCCTGATGGAAGCCCGACTCAACCTCGGCAACAGCCGAAACAAGCGCGGGATCTACATTATATTTCTGCGCAGCCGCGGCGATTACATCATGATATCCCGCATCAAGCCCTGTAGCAGAGGCTACTCCGTTAAAAGGAGCTGAAGGATTCGTTCTTGATGTATTTGAAGCCGCTGTGGTCGGATTAACAGCATTCCCGTCCGAACCCCGTTTTGCAGATGAAGTCTTCATCTGTTCATCAAGCATGGACTGGAAGCTTGTATTTCCACCCGGTCTGCGGCGCATTCCGACGCGGTACTCAATATCCGCAACACGCTGCATTACCGCGTTAAGCGATGATAAATCCATTATGCATGCGCCTCCTGACGTGTATTTCTCATGTAAAGCTGAAGACCGATTTCATCAAGCATCTTGTTCTCTTCAAAGAGAATTTCATCTTTGTATTCCTGAAGGCGTTTTTCCTTCAGCTGCTCGATGCTCTTAAGACGGCTCATGAGCTTCAGAAGCTCCTTGAGGCATGTCTGCCTGTCCGCCTGACGCTGCAGTATTACCTGCTGCTGCTGCTCGATCTGCTGACGTTTCCAGTTAAAAAAGCTGTTATACGTCGTGAGTGTCCCGACTGTAATACGCTTTCCCTCAGCCGTAAGCTCCGCATAATCACGCTGGCCTTTTGCCATCTCCTGCAAAAGCACCTGCAGATATTCACGCGCTTCGTCCAAAAGACGTGTTGCCTCTGCGAATTTCAGCTCGGCATCTTCCTTTTTGCGCCGCGTGACGTCAAGATATTTTTCAAGTTTAAAGCGGAACTTCTTCATTGCCTTCCCCTGCTCTTGTATTGGAGATTAAATCCCCTCAAGCTGCTGTTTTGTCTGTTCAAAGGTTGTCTTTTCAAAGACACCCTGACAGAGGAATTCATTGATGGCATCAATTTTTTCAATTGACTCATCAATTTTCTTGCTCGAGCCCTTTACATAAGCGCCGATATGAATCAAATCCTCGGCTTCCTTATATACCGCGAGCAGCGCGCGCATATTGCGGTTTGCCGCCATGTGCTCATCCTCAACGACATCGCTCATAACACGGCTGACGCTTGCAAGAACGTCAATGGCCGGGAAATGGTTCTGCGCCGCGATTGCCCTCGACAGAACAATATGACCGTCAAGAATGCTTCGAACGGCATCTGCAATAGGCTCGTTCATATCATCACCGTCAACAAGAACGGTATAGATACCTGTAATAGACCCCTTATCACTCGTTCCCGCACGCTCAAGAAGCCGCGGAAGCAAAGCGAAAACCGAAGGAGTATACCCTCGTGTGGCAGGCGGTTCTCCGATGGTAAGTCCGACCTCACGCTGTGCCATAGCAAAGCGTGTGACAGAATCCATCATTAATACTACCTTCTTGCCCTGGTCTCTGAAATACTCCGCTATCGCCGTAGCAGTCATAGCTCCCTTGATACGCACAAGCGCAGGGCGGTCAGATGTAGCAACGACGACAACAGCCCTTTTCAGGCCTTCCTCTCCAAGATCGCGTTCAATAAAGTCGCGTACCTCACGTCCACGCTCTCCTACCAGAGAGATAACGCTGACATCAGCCTCGGTATTTCTCGCAATCATTGACAGAAGTGTAGATTTACCAACACCGCTTCCGGCCATGATACCAATACGCTGGCCGGAGCCCAAAGTAATCAGCCCGTCAATAGCACGGACCCCAACGAAAAGGGACTCATGAATACGCGGACGAAGCAAAGGATCCGGCGGCGATGCCTGCAGCGGATACTCCAGCTTGCTGATGATAGGGCCTTTCCCGTCCATCGGGTTGCCCAGTCCGTCCAGCACACGTCCGAGAAGCTGCGGACCTACCTTGACCTGCAGTGTTTTTTGTGCCGAGACTACCTCACATCCCGGCCCGATGCCCGCCATGTCACCGACTGGCATCAGAAGGACCTTGCCTTCGCGGAAGCCAACTACCTCCGCAGGAATCGGCTCAACCCCCGGAAATCTGGATTTTATATAGCAAAGCTCTCCCATGCTTACATTCGGGCCCTTGGACTCTATGACGAGTCCGATGACCTGAACAATCTTGCCGCTCATTTTGATTGGCTCGCTTTCTTCAATTGCCTGGGAAAATCTTTTGAGGTTGGGTTCAATCATGACATGACATCCTGTATTGCTTTCCTTATTGACTCAAGCTGAGTAGAAAGTCTCGCATCTACGTCCCCGTTCGGTGTTTCCAGTATCACGTCACCGGGACCGAGATTCTCGTCTGAATATACCTCAAGCAGCGCATTTCCTTCAAGAAGGTTCTGCATCTCCGAACGTGCCATGAGTACCAAATCATAGCTGTCCGGCGAAACACGGACATTAACCGACGGCTGATCCTTGACCTTCAAAAGCGCCTTCTGAACCAGCGGGAGCACCAGCGTAAGTACATCTATAAAATGCTGTGGCAGAATTTTCTCAACGATTTCCATTGCCATCTGAGCAATCTGGTCCTCTGCCTGCTGCACATACATCTGCGTTTCCCTTTTTGCATCCTCCAAAGTCTTTTCAGCCTTGGCGTTTGCATCAAGGATAATCTGTTTTTCTTCTTCTCTTATCTGAGCAATGCCTTCCTCACGGCCGATTTGAATTCCTTCCTCACGGCCGTCGCTTCGTGCTTTTTCCAGCACTACATCAGCCTGCTGGTGAGCATCCTCAAGAATAGCATTCTTTTCTTTTTCGGCATCGGCCTTAATCATAGCTCCTGCCGCACGGGCTTCTTCCAAAGCTGCTTCCGCCTCTTTTTTCTTGGCGAAAGCATCCTTCATCATAGCCTCGCTTGTGGCTTTTTCATCATGTGCCTTGCGGCGGCGTGCTGTCTCCTCACGCTTACCCGATAAGGCACCTTTTCTATTTGCCGCGCCTGTTCCGGCAGCCTTAGCCCCCGCCGGCGAATCAACCTTGACAACGCATGGGGCTTCATCCCAAACTGACGCCTTGATAATCTTAGGCAATCATCTCGTCACCCTTTCCGCGGGAAACAACAATCTCGCCCTTATCCTCCAGATTACGGATGACATTGACGATCTTCTGCTGAGCTTCTTCGACGTCACGAATCTTAACAGGACCCATGAACTCGATTTCTTCCTTCAGCATTTCTGCTGCACGCGTAGACATATTCTTGAATACCTTCGTAGCGACCTCTTTCGGTGTCGCCTTGAGGGCAAGCGACAAATCTTTTCCGTCGACCTCACGCAGCACCATCTGCAGCGAACGGTCGTCCAGCATAACAATATCCTCGAATACGAACATGAGACGTTTGATTTCTTCTGTGAGCTCCGGATTGTCGACCTCGAGCGTTTCGATAATAGTTTTCTCTGTTGTACGGTCGACGCGGTTCAAAACCTCGACAATAGCCTTTACGCCGCCTGCCGTGGTGAAATCCTGCGTAACCAAAGACGACAGCTTGCGCTCAAGCACGCGCTCAACCTCACGGATGACCTCAGGTGAAGTACGGTCCATGATAGCGATACGCTTGGCAACCTCGGCCTGTCTTTCCTGTGAAAGAGAACCCAGAATTATCGCTGCCTGATCCGGGTCAAGATACGCCATAATCAGTGCAATCGTCTGCGGATGCTCATTCTGTATAAAGTTCAAAAGCTGTGACGGATCTGTCTTCTTAAGGAAATCAAAAGGACGAACCTGCAAACTCGTCGTAAGACGGCTGATAATGTTTGCAGCCTTTTCAGAGCCGAGTGCCTTCTCAAGGACACTCTGAGCATACTCGAGACCGCCGGTCGACAGATAGTTCTTAGCCATCGCCATCTGGTAGAACTCGCTGAGCACCATCGCCTTCTGACGCGGTGTTACCTGCTTCTGGCTGGCAATTTCGAGAGTTATTTTCTCGATCTCATCGTCAGCCATATGCTGAAACAGCTTTGCCGAGTTCTCCGGTCCGAGCGTTATGAAAAGGATAGCAACCTTTTGCTGGTTGGACATCTCCTGTTCACTTTCATCATACATATCAGGCATAGTTTATCAATCCTCCGAAAGCCAGGTCTTGACGAGCATTGCCACCTCTGCCGGCTTCTCGTTGATGAGTTTCTCGATCGCTTCGCGCTCCGAAAGAGTACGCAATTCCTCTTCCGTAAGCTGCGGTTCTTCGTCGATAAGTCCCTCCGGAACCTGTCCTGCAGCAATAAGCTCTGCACGTTCCTGTTCCATACGTCTCTCTTCCTCCAGACGCTCCTGCTCAGCAATAGCCAGCAGCCTCTGTTCTTCCTCGTAAGCCTCGCGTTCCAACCGCAGTCTGCGGCGGCGGAGCAGTATTGCGCCGACAATAAGTGCCAAAAGCAGTACCACACCGGCAACCGTCATGTAGAAGTTGCGGTCCTGACGAGCACGTTCTGCGGCTTCTTCAGCAGCACGGCGGTCAGCAAGCTCTGTACTGAACGGCAGCGGTTCTACGGAAACCGTGTCTCCGCGTTCCGCGTTTATGCCTACGGCAGAGGACACCGAGCGCAGGATGCTGTCCTGCTGTGCCCGTGTAATATCATCATTGACGAGAACGGCGATATTCACGCGGCGGATAGAGCCCGGCGACGCGATAATCTTGGATTTCTCCTCGTTGATTTCGTAGTTTTTAGTCGATTCCTTCTTCTCGTACTGAGCATTTGCTGTCTCAGCCTGAGCAACATAGCCCGGAACATTCGACTGAACACCCGCAGGGCCGCCCGGATTGTTCGAGGTACCGTTATAGCTCTCGCTCATATCCTGTTGGCTGCGGATAATTCCGGATTCGTCGACGACCGGAGTAAATATCTGACGGTCCGTCTGACGCTGGTCAAAGTCAAGCTCTACATTGACACGTACAAAGGCACGGCCTTCGCCGAGAGCCTGATCCAGAAGGCTCTGTACATCCTTCTGCATACGCTCCTTGACCTTGCGGGTCATCTCAAGCTGCGATATCGTCTGATTGCTTACATTCTTCTCCTCGTCCTCATCAGGATCGTTGAGAATCTTTCCGGTATCATCAACAATAGTAATGTTTTCCGGTGTAAGGCTCTGGATACTGTGCGCCGTGAGGTTTACAATACCCTTGATTTCTTTCTTGGAAAGCTTTTTATCCGGACGCAGCTTCAGCATAATGGAAGCCGTAGCGGGCTTCTCATTCTTTTTATAGAGGCTGTCCTCCGGAAGTACGATATGCACCCGGGCCTTGTCAACCGCGGCAATCTGCTCAATCGTGCGTGTCAGCTCGCCCTGCAGTGCCTGCAAATAATTTACTTTGTTCTGGAACTCGGTAACACCGAGCTTGCTGTCATCAAATATCTCAAAACCCTTATTGCCGCGCGGGAGTCCCTGCGTAGCGAGGTCAAGGCGTGCTCCGTGCACGTCTTTAGACGGAACAAGGATAGTAACCCCCTGTTTCGTCTCCTGTACCTCATATTGGATTTTCGATTCTTTCAGCTTTGCTGCAACCTCACCGGCATCCTTTGCTTCCATGTTCGTGAACAAAGGTACAAGGTCAGGCTTGCTTCCGTAGAAATAACTGCTTCCCAGAATCAGGGCAAACAGCAGCACGACCGCTCCGAGCATAATATAACGCTGTTGCTTGGTCGTTTTATTCCAAAGCTGCAGATATCTCTCTTTCCACTCTGCCATCTTCTCAATCCCTTCGACTTGTTTCACTTACCCCCGTGCGTTATCAGACCTGCATGCGCATGAGTTCCTGATACGCGGAAATCGCACGGTTTCTGACCTGAAGTGTAAGGTTCAGCGCGATATCCGCTTTTTGGCTTGCAATAACGACCTGTGAAACATCATCGATCTCTCCTGCAGCAAGAGCTGCATTTAAAGCAGTCGCTTTATTCTCCAGTGCATTCGTTTCCTTAAGTGCATCTGTCAAAAGTTCCCCAAACGATTTGACCTCCGACTCAGGAAGCGTTTCGCCAAGATGGCTTTCAGCGCTCATTTTAACGCTTCGTACCGGAGTCATCTGTAAAGGCTCTATCTCCATGGTTTCCACCCCTCATTGGTAATCTATATTATTTGCCAATCTCCATTGCCTTAGAAGCCATACTCTTTGCCGAGTTAATCACCGTAACATTCGCCTCATACGCTCTGGAAGCCGTAATCATATCGACCATCTCAGCGACAGAGTTTACGTTAGGACGCTCGACGTAGCCGTCCGCATTCGCGTCCGGATGTCCCGGATCGTATACGAGAGGCCCCTGTGTCCTATCCTCTTCAATGCGTATTGCACGAACGCCGTTTCCTCTGCCTATTTTTCTTCCCATTTTCTTCTGAATAGCATTCGAAAGATACCCCGCAAAGGTCTGATTTTTCTCCCACTGCTCACGGGGTTCAAAAACTACGTACCGGCGGTGATAAGCACCGCCCTCAGGTGTACGCGTCGTATTTGCATTTGCAAGGTTATTGGAAATAACATCCATGCGAAGACGTTCAGCAGTAAGTCCCGAAGCTGCCGCGTCAATTCCAGTGAACATGCTCATAACAATTCTCCTTTATCAGCCTTCCGTACTAGTGATGGATGTCTTTACGCGGGATATGTAGCTCCCGATTTCCGTCATAAGGGCGTTGTAATAAATGTGGTTCTTCGCAAGGCTCGCCATCTCAATGTCAATATCCACATTGTTCTTATCGGTACGCATAATCGTCGTATTGTCCACGACCTCTTTTGCTTCCGCCCGGATGGGCAGATGACCGATGGGCAGATGATTGTCCCTGGTGCGGACCAGCTTCAGCTTGCCCTCCTGCTCCAGATCTCCGTAAAGCTCGCGGGCCAGCATCTGCTCAAACTCAACCTCACTGCGCTTGTAGTGCGGCGTATTGACATTCGCTATATTATGGGCAATTACTTCGTGACGCATATTAGCGGCATTGACACCGCACTGCATGTAATCCATGCCGCCACCCATCAAAATCTGTTCCAGCATGCGACCCCTCCTTATCTAAGTTTAGAAAATATATGGTTCCTTCAGCGCCGCAGATGAATTCAAACGCGGCGTATTTTCAAAACAACGACCAAACGGGGCAGGGGGGATATATTCCCTTCACCTGTCCTTTCGTCTTATTCCTTATACACAAAGGCTTTAGGATTTATCAGTAAGTTATAACCGTTTTTTTACTATTAGCTTACTATTCGACAAAAAAGCGCAAAAATCCTTTTTTTCCGAGGATTTTTTTTATAGATTCTTTTTCATTGTATCATTTTTTCATATAACTGTGCTATATATATGCCCCACAAATTCAAAAATGGTATCAATGTCCCAACAAGTCCTAGATTCCTGCAAAAAGGCGCCCACAAGTCCTATAACCTGTGAGCGCCATAAATCACCTATTAAAGTTTGCCAATTCTTCCTCAAGATATTCGTTCTTAATCTTGATATGGGTTCCGCGCATTCCAAGCGATTTGGATTCCATGATATCCGCCGACTCAAGCTTGCGAAGCGCATTGACGATAACCGAGCGTGTAATCTTCGCGCTGTCGGCAATCTTCGATGCCACAAGAGGTTCATCCGGCTTCTCAAGATCCTTCAGTCCGTCGACGATAGCCGTAACAGCCTTAATCTCCGAGAAAGAAAGATTTGAAAGCGCAATCTGAACCGCAGTGCGCTTGCGCGCCTCGATTTCAATCTGCTGTGTTCTGTCTCTCAGCATTTCCATGCCTACGACAGTTGCTCCGTACTCTGCCAGCAACAGATCATCATCAGTGAATATCTCGTCATACTTTGCTACAATCATTGTTCCGATTCGCTCTCCTACCCCGTAAATCGGAACAATGGTTGTATTCTTTCCGTTGAACATGCACTCCTGCTCCGGTGTAGCAAAAGCGCACATGCCGCTCTTCGAACGGAGATTAGCCGATGTCTCATCAATCTTGAGCATCCACTTCACATAGTTCTTCGGAAACTGGCCTTGATTGATAACCTTGTCGATCATGAGCTCACACTCAAAGTCATCTACAAACGCGTACCCGTAAATCTTTCCGCTCTTGTTCGTGATGTAGACGTTCGCTCCGATGACGTTGCACAGAACACGCGAAATACTGTCGAACTCTACATTCTCTGACCGCTGCAGAAGTCGATTGATTTTCCGTGCCCTCTCCAGTAAAGTTGCCATGTACCACCCCTTCTTTCATTTACCATTACACGTATAGTCTATAAATACCATCTATTCGTATAAGTCCGTTTATCGTATTTTTATTATAACACAATGTATACAGCAATCATAGTATAAATTTCGAATTTTTTGAAATTTTTTTATTTTCTGCAGTATTGAACTTATACGGCTGCCGTCCATGCCCTTCGACACAGGGTTTCAGGCACTTCAGCAGATTGAGCGGAAGAACGCTTTCCGCTCTTTTACAAAATAAACTGGCTCAAATCGCGGTTCACAGTAATTTCCGCCAGCTTCTCCTCAACGTAGTCTGCATGAATCACTACGTTTTTATCCTCAAGCTCAGGCGCGTCAAAAGAGACCTCCTCCAAAAGCTTCTCAAGAAGTGTATGAAGGCGGCGCGCTCCGATATTTTCAGTCTGCGCGTTTACATCACATGCCATCTGTGCCAGCTTGTCGATGGCATCATCACCAAAGGTGAGAGTAACTCCCTCCGTAGCAAGAAGCGCCGTGTACTGCTTGATAAGCGCGCTTCTCGGCTCTGTGAGAATGCGCTTGAAATCCTCTTTTTTTAATGCAGTAAGCTCAACACGGATCGGGAAGCGTCCCTGAAGCTCAGGAATGAGGTCCGAAGGCTTCGCCGTGTGAAAGGCTCCTGCCGCAATAAAAAGCACATGATCTGTCTTCAGCGGCCCGTACTTCGTCATGACCGTAGAGCCTTCGACGATAGGAAGAATATCGCGCTGCACACCCTCGCGCGAAACATCGGGGCCGGAGCCCTGCCCGTTTTTCACTGCCACCTTGTCTATTTCATCAAGGAAAACAATACCGCTTGTCTCTGCAGTACGGAGTGCCTCCGTCGTAACCTCGTCCATATCAACAAGCTTCGACGCTTCCTCCTGCGTGTAAATCTTGCGTGCTTCCTTAACAGCGACCTTGCGTTTTTTGTGTTTCTTCGGCATGAGACTTGAAAGCATGTCCTGAAGCCCATCGCCCATATTTTCAAGAGACGAACCCGAGAGCATACCTATCATGGGGCGTGAAGTATCCTCCACGTCGATTTCAATAAGCTCATCCTCAAGCTCGCCTGCTTCAAGGCGTTTTCTGCACCAGTCACGGCCTGCCTTGTACTTCGGCTCACCTTCCGGCTCTTCCTTTTCTGCCACATCTGCCGCAGCTCCGAAAAGACTTCCCAGAGGATTTGAGAATTTCTTCGGCTCCGGGACAAAAACATCAAGAATTCTTTCCTCTGCAAGTTCCTTCGCCTTGTCCTGTACCTCTTCCATACGCTGCTGCTTCACCATGCGGACAGCTACCTCCGCAAGGTCGCGGACTATGGACTCGACGTCACGGCCCACATAGCCTACCTCTGTGAATTTCGTCGCCTCAACCTTAACAAAAGGCGCCTTTACAAGCTTTGCGAGACGGCGTGCAATCTCCGTCTTTCCAACGCCGGTGGAGCCTATCATCAGGATATTTTTCGGAATCACGTCCTCACGCATGGACTCATCAATGCGGCGGCTGCGCCAGCGGTTGCGGAGCGCAATCGCAACGGCACGCTTAGCCTTGTCCTGCCCGACAATATATTTATTGAGTTCATCGACAATCTGTCTTGGTGTCTGCTCGTTCAACGATTAACGCCTCCTCAGTCAAGCTCTTCCACTTTGATATTGTGATTCGTATAGACGCAGATATCTGCCGCAATGGAAAGAGCTTCCTTTGCGATTTCAGCCGCGGTCATATCATTTGCATGCTTCACCATGGCGCGCGCCGCGGCAAGGGCATAGAACCCGCCCGAACCGATAGCCGCAACATCGCCGTCCGGCTCAATTACCTCGCCGTTTCCCGAAATCATAAGAATCATATTGCTGTCCGCCACAAGAAGAAGTGCCTCCAGCTTGCGCAGAACACGGTCAGTACGCCATTCCTTTGCCAGCTCCACAGATGCGCGCATGAGATTGCCGTTATATTCCTCCAGCTTTGCCTCAAACTTTTCAAAAAGCGTAAAAGCATCTGCCACAGAGCCTGCAAAGCCCGCAATCACATTATCATGGTACAGGCGGCGCACCTTTCTTGCATTGGCCTTCATGACAGTATGCTCGCCGAAGGTTACCTGACCGTCGCCCGCAATAGCAGTTTTTCCGTTATGACGCACCGCCGCTATGGTCGTTGCGTGAAAAGCATTGGAATTTTCCATGACCGTTATCTCCTTTTATTTTCAGTCCTTGACTGTCGGCAGGAAAGCATCAAGAGCCGCAAGAGCCGCTTCAGCTATTTTCTGCTTTTTGAGCTTCTTGTCGCGGATTCGCTCCACAGGCTTCGGCATCAGCCCAAAATTCACATTCATAGGCTGAAATTTTTTTGAGTCTGCCGTGGTAATGTAGTGACAGAGAGCACCGTGCGCCGTAGCCTCAGGGAATACAACAGGTTCTCCGCCCCGGGCAAGACGTGCAGCATTGATTCCTGCCACAAGTCCCGATGAAGCTGACTCCACATATCCTTCAACGCCTGTCATCTGTCCGGCAAAGAAAAGATTTGTATCTTCCTTCAGCTGCATTGTTGGAAGAAGTGCCAAAGGCGAATTGATGAAGGTATTTCTGTGCATTACGCCATAGCGTACGAACTCCGCATGTTCAAGCCCGGGAATCATGGCAAATACTCTGCGCTGCTCAGGCCATTTGAGGTGCGTCTGAAAGCCCACAATGTTGTAAAGCGTTCCCTCCGCGTTATCCTGGCGGAGCTGCACAACCGCATAGGGACGTTTGCCCGTGCGCGGGTCGTCCAGCCCTACAGGCTTCAGCGGACCGAAAAGAAGCGTATCCTCGCCCCGTGACGCCATAACCTCAACAGGCATGCAGCCCTCAAAGAAAATTTCTTTTTCAAAATCATGAGTAGGCGCTTTTTCGGCTGTAGTAAGTGCCTGCCAAAAAGCCGTATACTCTTCCTTTGTCATGGGACAGTTGATGTATGCCGCCTCGCCCTTGTCATAACGGGACGCGCGCCATGCGCGGGTCATATCCACGGACTCAAGAGTCACTATAGGAGCCGCCGCGTCATAGAAATAAAAATATCCCTGACCGATACGGTTCTTTATGTCCTCAGCCAGTGCCCCCGCAGTAAGAGGCCCTGTTGCAACGATAGTGACGGCATCCTCCTCAACGGGAATCTCCGTAAGCTCCTTGTGGATTACTGTGACATTCGGATGATTTGAAACATGCTCCGTAATATAACGGCTGAACCCATGACGGTCAACGGCAAGAGCACCTCCTGCCGGAACCTTCGTCGCATCTGCCGCCTCCATCACTATGGAGCCGAGGCGTCTCATTTCTTCCTTGAGCACTCCAACCGCATTTTCGAGACCTGCGCCTCGCAGCGAATTGCTGCAGACCAGCTCCGCGAAATCTCCTGTCTTATGTGCGGGCGTAGAATGCTCCGGGCGCATTTCATAGAGCTCCACCTTCACACCGCGTTTTGCAGCCTGCCAAGCCGCTTCGCTTCCGGCAAGCCCCGCGCCTGCGATGATGATTTTCTTCACTGCGTCCGCTCCCTTCTCTTACTTTGTTTTCTTCACAGTCTTTTTAGCCGTGGTTTTCTTTACGGCAATCTTTTTTGCGGCCGGTTTCTTGGCTGCCGTTTTCTTCGCCGCGGTCTTTGCTGCGGTCTTTTTCTCAGCCTTTCCGCCCGAAGCCGCCTTTTCAGCCTTCTCCTTCAGCCGTTCGAGCTCCTTGTTAATCGGATGGTCGATACGGGACTTGCAGGAATCATCAAAGCAGTAGTTGAGCGCACGACCGTTTTTGAAACGGTGCTTCAGTACAAGACCTCCGCACACCTTGCACGGCTCTGCAACAGGAGCGTCCCATGTCACAAAATCGCATTCCGGATAATTCTTGCACCCATAGAAAATACGGGCACGGCGTGTACGGCGTTCCACAATGCTGCCGCCGCACTTCGGGCATTTCGCCCCGGTATCCTTCAGATACGGCTTCGTGTTGCGGCATTCCGGGAAGCCCGGGCAGGCAAGGAACTTGCCAAAGCGTCCCTGTTTTACAACCATCATGCGGCCGCAAAGCTCGCATTTTACATCAGAAACCTCAACAGGAAGCTCCACATGGCCGATAGCCTCGTCAGCTTTCGTAAGAGTTTCCTCAAAGGGGTCATAGAACTCCTTCAAAAGCGCATTCTTGCCCATCTTTCCTTCAGCGATTTCATCAAGCTCATTTTCAAGGTCAGCCGTAAATTTCACATCAACGATATTCTTGAAATATTCCTCAAGCATATCAACCACAACAAAGCCAAGCTCAGTAGGCTGGAAATGCTTGTCCTGACGGACAACATAGCCGCGGGCAAGAATGGTCTCAATGATAGGCGCATAGGTACTCGGACGGCCGATTTCCTTTTCCTCCAGAGTCTTTACCAGAGACGCTTCGTTATAGCGTGCAGGCGGCTCTGTAAAATGCTGCTCGGGAAGAACTGCCGAAAGGTCAACTTCCTCACCCTCGGCAAGCTCAGGAAGAAGAACATCCTTCTCCTTTTTGCCTTCCACACCCACATATACCGCCGTAAAGCCTGCAAACTTCATCTGCGAACCCGACGCACGGCATTTATACTTTTTGCCTGCGGAAAGAGCCACACTCAGAGTATCATATACGGCAGGAGTCATCTGGCAGGCCGCGAAACGCTGCCAGATAAGCGTGTAAAGCTTCAGCTGGTCATTCGAAAGGAACGGCTCAACCTCCTTCGGCGTGCGGAGAATGCTGGTCGGTCGGATTGCCTCATGGGCGTCCTGCGCGTTTTTACCTGATGTATAGACATTGGGCTTTTCGGGAACGTACGCCGTGCCGTAGTTCTCCTTGAGGAACTGGCGTGTCTCATCAAGAGCCACATCAGAAATACGCGTGGAGTCGGTACGCATATATGTGATAAGACCGACAGGGCCTTTTTTGCCCAGTGCAAGACCTTCATAAAGCTGCTGAGCAAGCATCATCGTTTTGCGGGAAGTAAAGCCAAGCTTTCTCGCCGCATCCTGCTGCAGGCTCGAAGTATTGAATGGAGCCGCCGGTTTTCTCTGGCGTTCCCTGCGTTTGACCTCGTCTACGCGGAATATCTGTTTCTCAAGGTCATCAGAAACAGCCTGTGCTTCTTTACGGTTTTTGAGCTCAGGCTTCTTGCCGTCGATAGCAGTAAGCTCAGCCTCGAAAAGCTTCGAGCGTTTCTTTCTGAGCTTCAGATCAATAGTCCAGTACTCCTCGGAAACGAAATTCTGTACTTCCTTCTCACGGTCACAGATAAGCTTTACCGTAACAGACTGTACGCGTCCTGCCGAAAGACCCTTGCGGATTTTTCTCCAGAGCAGCGGAGACAGCTTGTAACCAACAATGCGGTCAAGCATACGGCGCGCCTGCTGAGCGTCAACCCTGTCGAGATTTATAGGCTGTGGATCCTTTACTGCCGCCTGAATCGCAGGCTTCGTTATCTCGTTGAAAATGATTCGGCAGTTTTCCTCGGGATCAATCCCCAGAATATACGCCAGATGCCACGCAATGGCCTCTCCCTCGCGGTCAGGGTCGCTTGCGAGATATATTTTGCCTGCGCCCTTCGCTTCTTTTTTGAGGTCCTTGATAAGGTCGCCCTTGCCGCGGATATTGATATACTTCGGTTCAAAATCGTTCTCAACGTCAATTCCGAACTGACTTTTCGGAAGGTCACGGAGATGTCCCATGGACGCACGGACGACGAAATTACGTCCGAGGTATTTTTCTATGGTTTTCGCCTTTGCCGGGGACTCAACGACAACAAGAGTCTTTTGCGCTTTTTTGCTTTCCTTCTTTGCTGCCGTCTTTCTTGTCGGTTTCTTTGCCGTCTTTGTGGTCATCAGTGTGCCTCCTTTACCGCACGGGTATATGCGTGATTTTCATCCTCTTCAATAAATCCCCTGAGCTCCATCTGCAAAAGCAGGAACGCAACATTAGCCGCGCCGCTTCCTCCGTGGAGCGCATATATTATCTCATCGGCTGTCATCCCCCGTTCGGGTGATAATATGCCGTATACCTTCTTTTCTTCGTCCGAAAGCCCCTCAGGAATACTTTCGTCAGCATATGATTTTGACTTATTTTCATTCAAAATATCTGAAAACATGGGATACTCGGAAATGACATCTTTTCCCGAACGCACCAGCTTGGCTCCCTGCTGGATAAGACGATTTGTCCCTTCACTGAGAGCAGAATATATACTGCCCGGCACCGCGAACACGTCTCTTCCGTCCGAAAGAGCAAGCTCTGCCGTTATAAGAGAACCGCTGTGCTCAGCCGCCTCAACCACAACAGTACCCATGGAAAGACCGCTTATTATGCGGTTCCTTGCAGGGAAAAATCCGGGACGTGGCGACGTGCCCGGAGCATACTCCGAAATCACCGCGCCTGTTTCCGCAATCAGCTCAAGAAGCTTTTCATTCTCGGGAGGATACGCCACATCTATTCCACAGCCGAGAACAGCTACTGTGTGCCCTGTTTTGAGAGCGCCCTTGTGCGAAGCGGTATCTATCCCTCTGGCTGCGCCGCTTACAATCGTAAGCCCGTATGACGCAAGCTCAGCCCCAAGCTCCTCAGCCGCGTGACGTCCGTAGGCAGTAGCCCTTCGCGAGCCCACCATTGCTATACGGGGTGCATCAGGCTTTAATGTTCCTCTGCAGAAAAGAAGCATTGGGGGATTGAATATTTCCTTCAAAATCTCAGGATATTTCTCGTCCTCCTCGACAAATACATCTATGTGCTTTTCCTCACAGGCACGGAAGATTTTTTCCGGAAGGTTTTTCTTTTTGGAGCGGAATGCTGTCAAAGCACTGAGCTCTTCTCCGCACATAAACGGTGCAAGGACTTTGGTGTCTGCGTTCCATACGTCCTCTGCCCTTTCGAATCTCGAAATGATGTTACGCACCGTAGGTTTTTTCAGCTTAGGCACAGCCAGCAGGGCTGCGAGAAAAAATCTGTCTGTCACTTTTTATCTTTTCCTTCTATTATATAGCGCTGTATGGGAAAGTTCCTTGATAGTTCATTATCATAAAACGAATTGATTGTTCTGTCAATTCTAATAGACAAAAATTGAGACAAATACCTAGAAATGGGCATGAAAAAACCTCGGTGCATACCGAGGCTTTATGGATATAGATTTTTATTGCGACAGAACTTTCCCCTTCGCACTTCTCCACAAAGGATCGTAGCCGCCACACAAATATATTTTTGGCAAGTGTTCTCCCACCGACAGCCTTCGGCTGCCACCCCCCTCTCAGAGGGGGGGCTTAAGAGCCGCAGAATGGAGGGAGAATTGGCTAAAAAAGCGCGCAAAAAAGCCCCGGCTTTCGCCGAGGCTTTTATTGTTGAGTTTACTTCTGTTATTCCGGAAGGAATTAGAACAGGAAGGAGAGCTCTGTCCAGATAGCATGAACTTTCTTCTCCTGATCGTCCTTCTCGAGACCAATCTGTTTGCCCCAGAAGTACTGAGCTTTACCAACGATGTTCTTATCGAAGGTGTAGGAAGCACCGAATTCGAAACCTCTCTGTCCAGCCTCAATGCCGCCGTTCTCGGAATATGTGGAAC
>NZ_CDXDFU010000092.1:0-8943 GCF_978017985.1 Schwartzia sp. (in: firmicutes)
CACTGGCCGCAACCCAAGCACCCTCTGCCAATGTCGTATTGATGAGCATGAGCTGAGGTGCGTAAACAAACATGAACGGCACGATGAAGCCCGCTATCGCCAGCTTAACCGACGCAACGCCCGTCTTCATGGGATTTCCTCCCGAGAGTCCTGCCGCCGCGAAGGACGCCAAAGCTACAGGCGGTGTCAGGTTTGCAAACATCGCATAGTAGAAGGAGAACATGTGGGCCGCGCCTGCAGGTATTCCGAGCTTGGCAAGCGCCGGAGCCGCAATTGTTGCCGTTATGATATATGCAGGAATTGACGGCAGTCCCATGCCGAGAATCATGCAGGTAATCATGGTAAAGAAAAGCGTGAAGAGCAGGCTTGTAGAGCCCAGTGCAATGATAGTGTTAGCCATGGTCAGACCGAAGCCCGTCTTGGAGCAGACACCTATAATGATACCTACGCAGGCGCAGGCAACAGCAACAGAGACCGTCTGCTTCGCGCCGTTGGCAAGGGCATCAAGAAAGCCTGAAAGGCTCATGCGTGTCTCCTTGCGGAACATTGAAACCACAATGGTGACAAGGATTGTCATTACTGCAGAGAAAATGACCGTTGTCCCGGAGAAGAACAGCATATAGAGCAGGAAAAGAACAGGCAGCAGCAGGTGGCTGCGGCACTTCATAACTTCACTTGTTTTCGGAAGCTGGTCTTTAGGCAGACCCACAAGACCGTCCTTTGATGCTCTGAGATGCACCTGCAATACGATACTCAAATAATAGAGCAACGCAGGAATAGCCGCCCATGTGATGATTGTCGAGTACGGGACACTTATCATTTCTGCCATGATGAATGCCGCAGCACCCATGATAGGCGGTAAAAGCTGTCCGCCTACTGAAGCTGCTGCTTCTACGGCTCCCGAAAATTCCTTTGAATACCCTGTCTTTTTCATCAGCGGAATCGTGAAGGCACCCGTGGTAACTACGTTTGCTACCGCCGAACCGTTGATTGACCCGAGGAAGCCCGAGGCAATAACAGAGACCTTTGCCGGGCCGCCCTTTGTGTGTCCTGCCAGAGCCAGGGCAATATCATTGAAGAACTGCCCCATGCCGCATTTAGACATTACTGTACCAAAGAGGATAAAGAGGAAGATGTAGCTGGCAGCTACGCTTACAGACGTGCCGTAAATACCCTCTGTGTTCGCGAAGAAATGGTTGGAAAGAGATGCCCAGTCATAGCCGCGGTGCATGAACATACCCGGGAACTCGCGCCCGAAAAGTCCATAGATGATAAACACCACGGAAAGAATGGTCAGCGCGTTGCCTGTGACTCTGCGGGAGCACTCCAGCACCAGCACAACAAGAAGTGTTGCCATGGCCAGATCCGTGTCGTTCGGATTGCCGGCGCGCTGTACTACCCCCATGTAGTCAGACCATATATAAATCGGCGCCGCAAAGGACAGAAGCGCAAGAAGCCAGTCAAGAATAGACGGCTTCGTCATATCCGAGGATTTTCCTGCAGGATACATCAAAAAGCCCAGCGCCATAATCATAGCAACATGCAGCGAACGGTGTACCAGCGTAACCGGGGGGCCGAATGCCGCCGTATAAAGATGATACCCGGAGACCAGGAGGCAAGCGATGAAGAATATCTTCTTCATAAGAGGATTTTTGAATGAACGCGTTGCCGATTCCTTGTCCAGCTTTCGTATAATTTCTTTGGATTTTTCTTCAAGCTGCTTCGTTTCCTCTGTCTGAAGCAGCGTTTTTTCCGGTTCCTTTCCCATGAAAGAACCTCCTTCTTTACGGATCCGCCCGCCTGATTCCCAGTGAATCCAGAAGCATGCTTATCCATCGTTTCCTTGTTACCGCGAGATTTACCCGCGTATGCTCGGGAAGCGTTTCGCCTTTAGCTATGAGGACATCATTCAGCTTGATATCCCGCGTTGCAAAGTGCGAGTTGATCCATGTGAATTCGTGAAAAACTTGCCCGATATTGTTCATGTAAATCATGCCGTCGTCATCAATCCAGACCTCGGTACCCTTGTTTTCAGGAATCCCAGCGCCAAAGGCGGGATAGGCTATCATATCGAGAATCAGATCGTTATTCGCGTCTATGTGGTAATACTCGTGCCACGGAATTTTCTCCCAAGAATGAATCCAGCCAAAGAAAAGCTGATCGCCTTCTTTGGCCGGAACTTCAACATAGATTTCTTTCGTTTCGTAGTCGTAAATCCGAAGCACAGTCTGTGCCGAAAGCTCATTCAGCACCCACAGCCCCGCGATGAGGACGACGGCCGCGCAAAGCGCAGCAGCCGTTTTTTTCATATCGGCTTATTTCAGGATGCCTTTATCCTTATAGAATTTCTCAGCGCCCGGATGCAGCTTCACGCTTGTACCCTGGATTCCGCGAAGAGCAGTCTCCAGCTTGATTTCGCGCTTGGCCGTTGCATGGGATGCACCGATTGTTTCAAGACCTTTCTCGGAGTAGAAGCCTTCAAGGAGGTCATATACAACATCATCAGAGAGGTTCTTCGAAACGAGCATAATGTTCATGACCGCTGCAGTTGTTGTATCCCCGGCTGTTCCATAAGTATCCTTCGGAATCTTCCACTCAACGTAGAACGGATATTTTGCAGTGAGCTTCTTCAGAGCCTCACCCTCTACCGGAACAAACACAATCTTCTTGGTTGTGCCAAGTTCTTTAATCGTTGCATTGCCAAGACCGGATGTTACAAAAGCTACATCGCACTGACCGTTCTTCATCTGGTCGATAGCCTCACCGTAGGAGAGGTAGTCTACCTTTGCATCATCATAGCTCATTCCGTTTGCCTCGAAAATCATGCGGGCATTCAGCTCGACTCCGGAGTTCGGCGCGCCAACGCCGACGCGTTTGCCTTTGATATCAGCAAATGTCTTGATTCCGGAATCCTCCGTCGTAACAATCTGTACTACGTTCGGCCAGAGGCCCATCATAGCGCGAAGGTCCGTAGCCTTCGGTTTGCCCTCGTACGCTCCAAAGCCTTCCACAGCCTGAATAACGGAGTCGGACATTGCAATAGCAAGCTCGCCCTTGCCTGTCAAAATAGCATTGATGTTTTCACCCGTTGCTCCGGTAGCCGTTGCCGAGGTCTTATACCCCATCTCACCGACAACCTTGGAGAACGCACCGCCAATCGGGAAATAAATGCCGCTGGTCGGACCTGTCAGCACTGTGATAAATTCTTTGCTGCGGTCTACCTTAGCATCCTTTTTCCCTTTGTCAGCTCCGCCACCGCCGCATGCCGCGGTCATGATGGCCAGAGCCACAACCAGGACCATACATACCATTCTCTTCAACATACCCTATCCGCTCCTTTGTTATGAAGTGTATATAACTTTCAACTCATAGTTATTATAGCATTGAGATAATAGCAGAGTAAATATATTTTTCTGACAACTTATCAGGTATACACACAAAAAAGAGGCTGAGAAACAACCTTTATCGGGTTGTATTTCTCAGCCTCATGACTATTAAACTTTACAGCAATCAGAATTTGAACTTATGAAGCGAATTCTGAAGTCCCTGCGCCAGCTCGGAGAGCGAGTTGCTTGCAGAAGCGATTTCACTTGCGGATGCAGACTGCTCCTCTGCTGCCGCCGAAACATTCTCCATCTCGCCGGATACCTGAGCACCCTTATCAAGGATATTCGCAGATTTTTCTTTGATGTTCGCCGTCTGTCCTGCAACAGCGCGAACCTCGGAGGTAATAACCTC
Source organism: Schwartzia sp. (in: firmicutes) (assembly GCF_978017985.1). Lineage (NCBI taxonomy): Bacteria > Bacillati > Bacillota > Negativicutes > Selenomonadales > Selenomonadaceae > Schwartzia > Schwartzia sp. (in: firmicutes). The sequence goes on from NZ_CDXDFU010000092.1 coordinate 3,739, forward strand.
AGCCTGATCGGAAACTCCCAGAGCTGCCTCCTGAATACGGTCAAAGGCTTCCTTCAGCTTGCTGACAGACTCTGTTCCTGCCTTAACTGCGCTGCTGCCCTCCTGCATGGACTTGACAGCCTCATCTGTATCTGCCTGAATACCGCCGATAAGCGTCGTGATGCGCTTTGCTGCCTCCTGAGACTGTTCAGCCAGCTTTCTGACTTCCTCTGCGACGACGGAGAAGCCGCGTCCGTTTTCACCTGCACGTGCTGCCTCAATAGCTGCATTGAGCGCAAGGAGATTTGTCTGTTCAGCGATTTCGGAAATATCGCTGACAATCTGGCCGATTTCCTGAGAGCTCTTGCCGAGCTTATCAACAGTTGCAGCAGAATTGTTAACGATTTTTTCGACGCTCATAATCTGCTCGACCGCCTGCTGGATAGCCTTGCTTCCTTCTTCAGCCTCGTTCTTGGATTCATTGGCGTGCTGAGCAACCGTTTCAGCTGTAGTGTTCAGACGGTCAATGGATTCTGCCGTCTGATTGATGGAATCCATAGCGTCATTGACGTATGTCTGCTGCTCGGAGGTAGCTCCCGCAGCGTCGGTAACGGAGTTAGCAACCATGCTGGATGCCTGCGAAGCCTGCTGTGAGCTTGCAGTAAGCTCCTCCGAAGCTGCTGCCAGATGCTCTGCGGATTCATTGGTCTGACGCATAAGTGTGTTCAGTGCCTTGCGCACATCTGCAACCATATCAGCCAGCTGGCCGAACTCGTCCTCGCGGTCGATAGTACGTTTTACAAGGATGAAATCACCGTCGCGCATTTTTGCGAGAGCTTCCATCGTGACATCAAGCGGATTGGTAATCTTTTTGGAAATAACAAGAACACAGAAAATCGCAATAGCCAGAATGACAACAAGCTCGATAACCATGAAACGGATAGTTTTTTCCATTTCTGCCTTATTCTCATCGGCAAGACGTTTTGCATTTGCTGTCTCAAGAGCCAAAAGCTCATTTAAATTTTTACCGATAGATGCGGCATGCGTTGCACCGTTTTTCGTGTAATACTCAAATGCCTCCGCCTGTTTTCCGTCTGCAGCGAGCTGACAGGTTTTCTCAAATATCGGCTTCTGCTTTGCCCACTCAGCAGCGATATTTTTCATGAGTGCCGTTCCCGCTTCATTTTTGAACGGAATTGCATCATAATCCTGAATGCACTTATCGACAATCCCTGAAGCACGATGGAAATTATCAGTAAGCATCTTTACGCGCTCGTGATTTCCCACAGACGTCGTAGTCGTTACAGCCATTGCCTGGGAATAACGCATCTGCGTATTTGCCTCTCCGACAATTCCCAACGCCACAACGGATGAGCTGTAAATCTCATCAAGAGCCTCTTCAGCCGACCTGATTGCCGAATAGCCCGAAAATCCCACAAGGCCCATGCCGAAAATTGCAATCACGGCAAGAATTGCCAGCTTATACGCCACGCGTATGTTGTCCAACCATCTCATAATAAATACCCCTTCCTTGTCCTGAACATAAAATTCATTTTCCTGTTATAACCTCTTAATATTCTATGATATTTTTTAAAATCCTTCTGAATTTTCTGTTTTTAATGAAACTTTAATTTATGAACAATAAGCGATATATTTTTTCGGTATGGACGCGATAAACGTACTCTCCATCTGTTCGTTGTAATTTTTGCCATACTGGCACCAGGATAAGAAAAGCTGTTTCCTCGCCCGAGTAATGGCCGTGTAGAACAGCCGCTGCTCCTCCGCTCGGTTCCCGTCCTTTACTGCGCGGTAGCTTGGGAAACCGTTCTCATGCAGGCCTGCAAGAAAGACGTAATCAAATTCAGTCCCTTTCGCCTGATGTACCGTGATAATCGGAACCCTCGGCTGCCTCTGTGTACCCGCGTCAAGTGGATTTGCCGAAAGAGCCGCAGTACGTATAAACCGCACTAGCGTGTCGTGAGCACTGTACTCTCCCGTATCGTACGCACGCACCGCACGATAAAGCTCACGGAGATGCTCCATTCTGCGCTCTTCTTTTTCGTAGTAGGGAATCAGATGATTTTTGATGATGTACTCCAAAAAATCAACGGGACGCCTACGTACAACCTCCCTGTGCAGCTCCGTTACAGATCCCGCAATCTGTTCAAAGAAATGTCCGTATTTTGCGATGCACTGACGGCGGGTGTCCTGCGTGGGACGAATATTTTCCCTGACTGCATATACCAGAAGCTCAGCCGTGGCGCATATATCATCGAAAGCATCATGTGAGGACGGATGGCTGACCTTTATATACGCGCCGAGAGATTCCAGCTTGTGATTGGTGAGATTCGGATAAAACCGTCTGTAAATATCGAGAGTATCATACCAGCCCACAAAATCAGGCCGCGGAAGCTCCAATCTTTCCGTTTCACTGAGCAGAATACTGAGGTCAAAGGATACATTATGCCCAACGATAAGACTTCCCCGTATGAATTCAAGGAACTCTGTTAATACCTCTCCCGGGTCGCCGCCTTCTTTTGCCAGCTTTTCATCGGATATATGATGCACTGTCTCCGACATACCGACCGGCTTTGTATTCTTCAAAAGACGGTTGAATTTTCCGGTTATGCTTCCGTCTGCGCCAAGACGTACTCCCGCAATCTGTATTATTTCGTCATCCGTTGTATCCACTCCGGTGGACTCAACATCAAAAACTACCACGTTACCGGCTTCGTACTCTCGGATAAGCTGGGCGTAGCTGTCCCCCTCCCGAAGGATACTCTCATCAAGGAAATCCGTAAGACGAAGCCCCGATTCACGCATTGCATCGGACTCGATTTCATCTATTGTTTTTTGACCGACACCCGTCACAAACCGCTTTAGAATACGCTTCATGCTTGCCGCATCGTACTTATTCAATGTAAGCTTCACAAATGCCAGGGCATCCTTTACCTCCTGCCGACGAAACAGCTTCATCTCGTCTGCCAGGAAAAAATCCACCCTGCGCACCAAAGGAGTCACATGCTGTAAATACTGCCAGAGCTGTTTGTTATACGCGTTGCTGCGCGTAAGAATACAGACCTTTGAAGGATCGTCACAGGGAAGATTTTCTATGCAGCGATAAATCCACTCCGCTTCCTCTTCCACGGACCTGCAGGCCCTCAGCATGACAGGATCTCCCTTTTCATCTGAAGCCGCCCGTATTTTCCCTTCCCACTCCGAAGCCCTGCCACCGAAAAAAGAATCAAGGCACGCATAGGAAGCCTGCACCAATGTTCTTGTGGCACGGTAATTTTCCTCAAGGATTATCCGCACAGGACTGTATTCCTTTTCAAACCGTTCAAAAATCCGCGACGGTCTCGAACCCCGCCACTCGTAAATGGTCTGATAATAGTCTCCGCTGAGAAGAATATGATTATCTCCGAACAGCTTCGAAAGGATGTCATATTCAAGCTCATTGGTATCCTGCACTTCATCAATGTTTATAAATCGGAATTTTTCACGCCAGCGCAGGCATACCTCCTCCTGCCGGAAAAGGTCGTATGTACTCAGAATCAAATCGTTAAAATCCAGTCCGTGCTCGTCATGCATGAGACGGTTGTAAAGCAGTACATACTCTGCTCCGTGTGCTTCCATCTCTGCGGCCATTTCTGCACGAAATTTGAATTTGCTGTCCATAAAAAAGTTATATACGCCCTCATCGCCGAGCTCATCAAACAGCCTGCGGACAGTCTTTCTATAATCGGCGCCTATATCATCCGAAAAAACACCATACTCCGTGCGCTTTTCCTTTACGGTATTGATAAAACGCTGCAGGGTACCCACAGGAAACCGTTTCGAATTTATCTGCGAAATAAGCTCCGCGCAGTCCTCTTCGTCAAAAATCATGAAGTCCGTGAAAAAGTCCGTCTTTCTTTTTGCTTCCTGACGGATGACATCAAAGCAGAAGCTGTGTATGGTACGCACCACGACCTTATGCCCCGGTGAACCCACATATTTTACGATACGCTCCTTCATTTCCTGGCATGCCTTGTTTGTAAAGGTAAGACACAGTATTTCCTCAGGCTCTGCCAGCTTTTCCTCAAGTATCTTCGCGATGCGCCGCGCAAGAGTCCCGGTTTTCCCCGTGCCTGCCGATGCCAAAAGCAAAACATTGCGGTTAAGAGTATCTATTGCCTGTCTCTGTTTTTCATTAACCTGTTCCAAAGCGTCTTTATTTTCCACTCTGTTTTCTGCTCCCCTGCCGTTATTTCTCCCTGCTCAGCAAATCCGCGTAAATCCACCGGGGCACGAAGCCAAGCCTGCCGGAAACATATCTGCTGCCCGAAAAACCGTTGGCATCAGCCGCGGGATTTTCAATGGGCGTGTTGATTTTATTGGTAAGATATACAATCACCATATCATGCTCCGGATCTATAACAGTCAATGTCCCTGTCCAGCCCTGATGCCCGAAAACCGAGGACGGCGCATTCTCTCCGAAAAAGCTGTCCCATTCATGGTCTCCCTGCACCCACCAGCCGAGGCCGTAGCCCGTGCCGTAGTCTGCCGTAAACTCAGCAATCACCTCAGGCGAAAAATACTGCTTATTTCCGTATTTCCCCGTCAGCAGGAGCTCTGCCAGCTTTGCCAGGTCTCCTGCATTCGAAAAGAGCCCCGCATGTCCCGATACTCCCTCCATGCAGTACCATGAAAGCTCGTCATGCACCTCTCCCTGAAGCGTTTCCGTACGCACTCCGGGGAAATACACCGCGCCGTCGCGGGTATTTCCGTTCAGCTCCGTCGCAGCGCAGTCATTCTTCTTGAACCCATGGTCGAGGGGGCGGTAGGTAGTATGCCTGAGCTTCATGGGATTCCAAAAATGCTCCGAAAGGTACTGCTGAAGTCCCTTCCCTGTTACCTTTTCCACAACAAGACCGAGCAGCATATAATCCACGTCGGAGTATAGTGTCTCTGTCCCGGGCTCATACATCAACGGAGTCTCAAAAATATGTTTCAGAGTGCGTTTTTTCGTTGCCTCGTCTGCTAATGCCCCCGCGGAAAGAACATTTTCCCTGTCCGACTGCCACTCCTGGTTTTCCTGGTAATAATACCTCTTGTGATATGCAGGCCCCGCAGGGAATCCTCCCTGATGCCGCAGAAGGTCGCGAACAGTGAGAGCTGCCTTCCATCTGCGCTGCAGCAAAAGCGGCGCAGGGGCTCCGTCCTCATACGCGATATACCGGACAC
>NZ_CDXDFU010000093.1:0-10662 GCF_978017985.1 Schwartzia sp. (in: firmicutes)
AGGAGGTTTACGATTTCCGAATTTATCTTGCCGATGAGAACCATTTCAACGATTTCCATGGTTTCCTCATCAGTAACTCTGAGCCCGCTGACAAACTCGGATTTTTTGCCGACCTTTTTCAAAAAGCCTGTGATATCCGGCCCGCCGCCATGTACTATAACAGGGTGAATTCCCACGAACTTCATAAGGGTAATGTCCTTTATGACCTTTGCCTTCAGCTCGGGAGTTATCATGGCGTTGCCGCCGTATTTGATGACGATGGTCTTGCCGAAGTATTTCTGAATATATGGAAGTGCTTCAACTAAGATATTTGCTGTATCTTGTGGCGAAAACATCCCAATCCCTCCAATCAGGTGTGGTATTCACCGTTGATTTTCACGTATTCATAGGAGAAATCGCAGGACCATACGGTTGCGTCTGCATCTCCGAGTCCGAGAGCAACATCAATCACGATATCATGCTCGGACATAACCTTTCTGAGAGCTGCTTCGTCGAAGGAAGCTCCGACTCCGTTTGCATATACCGGAATACCGCCGAATTTAACAACTGTTGTCTCAGGCACGATATCTACGCCTGCATATCCGACAGCGCAGATTACACGTCCCCAGTTCGGGTCCTGTCCGAAGAATGCCGTCTTTACGAGCGGGGACTTTGCAACGCTCATGGCAACCTGTTTTGCATCAGCGAAAGTTTTTGCTCCGCTTACATTGATTGTGAGGAATTTCGTTGCGCCCTCTCCGTCTGCAGCGATTCTCTGAGAGAGACCTGTGCAGATGGATTTCAGTGCTGCTGCAAATTTCTCGTAGTCAGCATCCTTCTCAGTGATTTTCTTATTGCCAGCCGCACCGTTTGCCAGAACAATCGCCATATCGTTTGTGCTCATATCGCCATCAATGGAAATCATATTGAAGGTAACCTCTACCACATCAGAAAGAGCTGCCTGCAAAAGCTTCTGATCGATATCTGCGTCTGTTGTGATGAAGCAAAGCATAGTTGCCATGTTTGGCTGAATCATACCGGAGCCTTTTGCGATAGCGCCGAAGCGTACCGTTTTGCCGCCAATCTCTACTTCCGAAGAGCATGCCTTCGAATAAGTATCCGTAGTAACGATAGCGTTGCCTGCATTCGAGCTTCCGTCCTCAGAAAGCTCCGATACTGCATTTTTGATTCCGACTGCCATTTTATCCATCGGAAGATTAACTCCGATTACGCCGGTAGATGCAACGATGACCTCTGTATCCCCGCAGCCGAGTTCTTTTGCGGTAAGCGAAGCCATTGCCTTTGCATCTGCAAGTCCCTGCTCGCCCGTGCATGCGTTTGCGCAGCCTGCGTTAGCAACTATTGCATGTGCCTTGCCGCCCTTTACGACCTCCTTTGAGACCGCAACAGGTGCTGCGAAAACCTTGTTCTGAGTGAAGGTTCCGGCAACAGCTGCCTCCTTCTCCGTGTAAATAACCGCAAGATCGAGATTTCCGCTTTTCTTGATGCCTGCCTTTACGCCTGCAGCCTTAAAGCCCTGCGGAAAAGTAACGCCTTTTTTTGCATTTTCTTCTGTGAACATGTATATTCCTCCCAAATAAGTGGTTGTTTTTATGGATAAACCGGTGCGAGCGTAAGCCCTGTCTTTTCGTCAAAGCCGCAGGCGATATTGAAGTTCTGAATCGCCTGACCTGCCGCACCCTTTACGAGATTGTCGATAGCCGAAAGGACGATTACACGTCGTGTTCGGGCATCTATATGCCAGCCGAGGTCGCAGTAGTTCGAGCCCCGGACATATTTCGTTTCAGGATAAGCGCCAAGCCCTCGCAGGCGGATGAAATATTCATCATCATACATCGTATGATATGCTTTTGTGACATCGGCTTCCTCTACGCCGTCCTTCAGTGTCGCATAGCAGGTACTCAGTATTCCTCTCGACATAGGCACGAGATGCGGAGTGAAGTTCAGCAGAACTTTTTCTCCTCCGATATCTGTAAGTGCCTGTTCAATCTCCGGCGTATGTCGGTGATTTGCAACACCGTATGCTTTGAAATTATCGTAAAGCTCCGGGAAATGATTTGGCAGCTTTGCTGAGCGGCCTGCCCCCGAAACTCCTGATTTCGCATCAACTACAATCGTATGCACATCAACCAGATGTTCTTTAACCAGCGGCGCCAGTGCCAGAATACTTGCTGTCGTGTAGCAGCCCGCATTGCCGATTATCTTTGCCGACTTGATTTTATCTCTGTTCAGCTCGGCCAGTCCGTAGACCCTCTCGGCATCCTTGTGCGTATGCGCAACCTTATACCACTGCTCATAAACGGACGTATCATGAAAACGGTAATCCGCTCCCAGGTCTATTATCCGTACGGGCATATCTTTAAGCGCCTGTCCGATTTTCATGGCATGGCCTGCAGGAAGTCCGATGAATAAAAAATCACTGTCTGCTCCGATTTTTTCAATATCTGAAAGACTCTCAAGCTTCTGGTCGTATATGCCTTTGAGGTGCGGATATACATCCGATATGGGTACATCTGTATGACTTTCCGATGTAATATGCATAATTTCTGCATTCGGATGATTCAAAAGGAGCCGTAAAATTTCTGCTCCGGCATAGCCGGTTGCCCCGATAATACTAACTTTCATGAGGATTCCTCCCTCTCTCAAAAGTATGTTCATAATTATACATCAATCTTGCATAAAAATGCAATAGCTGCATACGGACATTTATCAATTTTTTCTAGAGTCCTCTATTTTTATTGTGATTTCCTCTTCGGAAAAATAAGAACAGATGCTATAATATATGCAGCTTTACATCAAAAGGAGTATTATTTTCCATGAAAAAAATACTGCGGTTCATTGCGAGCCTTATCATTGTTTTCTTCATTGGCTTCTTTCTCGCAGGCGGAAAAGATGCGATGAACCCTGCCGCATTCACCCGTGTTATCCAGGGCGTGCTGCCGTCACACGATACCCCGCAGCAAAAGCCCAAGGACTCGGCCGAAAACTTCTCCGCAAAGCTGCGCCGCTTTGTTTTCCTGCCGGACGCGGTCAACGAGAAAGTGCCTGCGAAAAATTTCATTCCCGTAAGCGACCTTCCTCCCCGACTCACAGAAGCCGTAGTCGCGGTGGAGGATACACGTTTTTACACGCATCCGGGTTTTGATATCAACGGAATCTTCCGTGCTGCTCTTGTAAATATGCAATATGGAGAGGTCACCGAGGGCGCAAGCACCATCACACAGCAGCTCGTAAAAAACCTTTTCCTTTCACAGGAACAGACAATGAGCCGCAAAATCGAGGAAGTTTTACTGGCGCTTGATTTCGAGTTCCGCTATTCAAAAAACGAAATACTTTCCCTCTATCTGAACAGCATTTACTTCGGCTCAGGGTATTACGGCATATACAACGCTTCCCACGGATATTTCGGCAAAGAACCTTCAGAGCTTACTCTGCCGGAAGCTGCTATGCTCGCAGGCCTGCCGAACGCTCCGTCCCTGTACTCTCCGTACGAGGATTTTATACTTGCAAAAAAGCGTCAGTTCATAGTTCTGGACGCCATGGTGCGCGCAGGCTATATCGATGAGAAAACATCAAACGGCGCGAAAATAGAGCCATTATATCTGGCGCATTGATACCACAAAAAGCAAAACCACTTCCACGGTATACGCCGTCTTAACGACCGGCTGCCGCGGAAGTGGTTTTTTATGCAATCTGTCCCTTTCGCCGGACATTCACTTAACACCATAATATAGCAAATTTCTTATAGGTTCTATAATAATGTGTTAAACTGTTAATTGCAATAGACTTCTGCACATTCAAGCGCAAGTATACAAAAAGGAACCGTGAAAGAATTACCTCCCCCATTTGGGGAAGGTAATTCTTGTGATATCGAGACCGCTTATTGCCACTTTCTACAGCAAGCTATTTATGATACAATGAAAAGATAGAAATGTATTTATATTTCAGCCGAATACAAAAATTTTTACGGGAGGGGAATGTCATGAAGATAATCGACTGCGAATTTCACTATTACTTGCCGGAGCTCATGGAGCATCTTTCCAAAAGAGATACTGCCATGCGGTATTATCCGGAAACGAAAACGCTGGAAGTACGCGACAAGGTTTTTGCCCCTTTTGGCGGTATCACAAATACATATCCGGTAATTGATGAATTGACGAATTTCGGAGCAGAACGAGTTGCTGAACTGGACAAACACGGCATCGAAACAGCTGTCCTGTCTACTTCTCCCGCCCTAGAGGAATTACCCGAAAAGGAAGCCGTGTATTTTGCAAAGAAATCCAACGATGCCGTTGCTGAGATTATAAAGAAATATCCCGGCCGTTTTCTGGGCGCTGCGGTTTTACCTTCACCTTACATTGATGAAGCAATCAAAGAGCTGGAACGCTGTGTAAAAGAATTAGGGTTTAAGTATTGGCACACACACTCTAATTACAAGACAGAGCATCTATATGAAGAAAAATATCTGCCTCTGCTGGCAAAGGCAGAGGAACTGGGCTGCGCGGTTTATGTTCATCCGCAAGCCTCTGATGACAAAGACATGAAAGATATGGGGTATGTCTATTCTTCACCGGGACTCGGCTTCGGACTGGATGCTATGAAAACCTCGTTGAGACTCATATTAAACGGAACCTTTGATAAATATCCTAACCTTAGGATGATTCTCGGTCATTTAGGTGAGTATTTCCCGTTCATCCTGGAAAGAGTTGATAACCGTTTTGAATGGATCAAGGACGAAGAAGTAAAGATGAAACATTCCGTTTCATACTACTTCAAAAACAAAAATGTCGTCGTAACGACAAGCGGCAACATGTCCAAGCTTGCTTTTGAATGCACAAAGAAAGCTTTTGGCATCGACAGTATCATCTTTGCCTCCGACTATCCCTATGAATGCGTGTCTAAAATGATGGAATTCATGGATTCGCTGGAATTGACCGAAGAAGAAAAAGAAAAAGTATTTCACTTGAATGCTGAGAAGTATATTTTAGGTAAATAATCAAAAACATATCTCCGGTTCAACACAACACAATACAATTCAAACAAAAATGGCTGTGATCAAATGCTTTCGCATTCTTTCACAGCCATTTTCATTCTCACATTTATTTCCTTGCCTTTTCAGCCTCGCGCTCTGCTTTGCGCTGAGCCTCGCGGCGTTCTTTTTCAAGTTCCTTCTGCTGTTTCTCAGCAGCCCACTCAAAGTTCTTGTAGAACTTATCCATCATCATTTTATAGTTCTTTTCATCATCCGGATCATTCTTTTCAGCCATGATCATATACGAGAAAAGAAGCTCGTTGGTACCGGATTTGAATACATCAAAGTAGAAAGCCGTTCCGTATTTTCTTCTTCCGTTTACTACGGTCAAAACAACATAAGAATCAGCAAAGCTCCCTACCTTGTTACGGAAAATCTGCTTTGCAAGACGGCGGTCAATCTGGCGGATATCCTCGCCCATCTGATGGAACAGCTCTTCAGAGATATAATCGTAGGTAACGATTTTACGCTTCGAAACGCCCTCAGCGTTGTTCTGGATACGGATAAGGTCCTGATATGTCGGAGCACCTTCAATCGGTGTGTACTCAGGCGCAGCAAGAGCAAATGCTTTGACGACTGTGATATCTGCCCCCGGCTGTATCTCAGGCTTTTCCGTGTAAGCAAACGCCATCGGAGCACCGACAACGAGCATTACCGCAAAAACAAACAGTTGAAAAATCTTCTTCATTACATAATACCTCCTTGTTATTTCCTCACTTAAGCAAGAAGTCCGTGCGCCTTCAAAGCCGCCTTCAGCTTCTCTTCATGCTCAGGCTCCATGTCACAGAGCGGCATACGCAGCGGCCCTGCCGCATAGCCCATAAGACGCATAGCTGTCTTGACCGGAATCGGATTCGTTTCGCAGAAAAGCGCATCAATGAGATCTGTGAACGCAATCTGAAGCTCTGCAGACTCTTTTACTTTTCCATCAAAATAAAGCTGGCAGATATCATGTGTCTGCTTCGGTGCAACATTTGACAGTACCGATATAACACCTTTTCCTCCGAGAGAAAGAATAGGTACAATCTGATCGTCGTTGCCGGAATAAACAGCAAGCTCATCGCCGCACGCTGCACGGAGGCGAAGAATAGAGGAAAGATCTCCGTTCGCTTCTTTTACAGCAACGATGTTCGGGTGCTTCGACAGCTCTTTATATGCTTCAAGCTTGATGGACACGCCGGTACGGGACGGTACATCGTACAGAATGCATGGAATTCCGACACTGTCGGCGATTGCCTGAAAATGCTTAACGAGGCCCTTTGTCGAGCATTTATCGTAGTACGGTGTGACGAGAAGAAGTCCGTCAGCGCCGACCTTTTCCGCATACTGTGAAAGCTGAATAGCATAAGCAGTATCATTGGAACCTGTTCCGGCGATTACAGGAACACGTTTTTTCGTATGCTCAACAGCAAATTTGATTGCCTCTTTATGCTCTGCGTCACTCATTGTTGCAGCTTCACCTGTGGTACCTGCAATAATTATAGCATCCGTACCGCCCTCAATCTGCATGTCAATGAGACGGCCGAGCTCTTCGAAATTGATTCCTGTCTCGGTAAACGGTGTGACGATTGCAACGCCTGCACCCGTGAAAATGACCTTCTTCATAAGAAAATCCCCTTTGCGATTGTATTCCTACTTCTTCAACCTATCCTTTGTATTATACCGCTAAGAAAGATGTTTTGCCATAGAAAAAAACTCCTGCCGCGGTTAAAAACGGCAAGAGTTTTGTATACATGAGAATTTTAATCTTTTTTATTCCATTACACGGACGAGCTTAGTAAAGCAGTCCTTATGCTCAGTAAGCTTCTCCTCGTTTCCGAATACACAGAAGTTATTGTCCTTCATGCAGTCTTCCACAAGGTCAGCGAGCTTCTGAATGTCCAAAATACCCGTCGAAAGAACCTCATCACGCACCTTCTGACGGTCAGCCAGCGTAACGCCGCGAAGCCAGAGCTGTGCAGCCGTATCGCCCTTCATGCGTGGTGTCAGAGGCATATCCATGGTGCTGATGGTTCCGATGATGTATTTCGTCATCTCACGCTCAGAAGCCGTGAAGCTTCTGAGATAACCCGGAATTGTGTCATAAACATCAAGTGTTTCCGTGAGGTTCGGGTCACGATAGGACGTGAACATCATGAGTCCGTCACGATAGAATACCGCAGATGCGCCGTATGCTCCACCCTGCACGCGAAGCTTCGTCCAAAGGTAGCCGTACCGCATGATTGACTCAAGAACGCGCATGGAACCTGTAAAGCTGTAGCCGTGCTTGCTGTAGTCTCCGCCCTTTCCGACGTACTGAACGCGGCTGGAGGTCATAAAGCCCTCATTTGCTTTTTTCGGTTCGACAGTGCGCGCAGCCTTCGGATATTCCTTGTCGGAAAGGCCTTCAAAGAGCGGCTTCAGCGCCTTCACTGCGGTATCATAATCCTTCTTCGATACCGTAAGCGACGCAACAAGTCCCCTACGGCTGCAGAACATGGGCAGAAGCTCCGTAAGCTTTGCAGAAAGCTCATCAAAGCGTTCGTCGAAATGCTCGCTGAGGTCCTTGAGGAACCAGTAATACGGCAGCCCGCCCTTCTCATCAAAAGCTCCCGCCTTTGTGATGTGTGAAGCAAGCTCCTGCGCCATAATCTGATTTGGCGTGTTGAGGATTCCACGCTCTGCGGCTGCCAGGCTCTGTGCCACCAGCTCCTTGAGACGTGTTTTATCCGTAAATACGGAGGATGTCATTATTTCAAGCAGAAGCTCCGCAACCTCCGGCAGCTTGCGCACAAGAGCGCGTACCTTTACCGTACCCTTAGCGTCCCAGCCTTTCTCCGCCTTCGTCGTGCTGAACGAGACGAGATTGTACGAAATACCGCCTGAGCAGAGGTTCTCAAGATTCGTGAGTTCTGTATAGTTATGCTTTTTCGTATCGACACCGCCGAGAACCGACGTGAGGAAATATGCGTAAATCTGAAGCTCCTCAGGAATCGCGTCGATATCCGTATAAAGTCCGAGATATGCAATGCCGTGCGTATCCACATCAGAATAAAGCACCTTCGTCCCGGATATCTCTTTTTCTTCGAGAGGAAGATTTTCCGCATCTTTACGGATATCCGAAAGCTTCAGCAGCGGAATCATTGCAAGCTGCTCTGCCGTATCAGGTGTCTGCTGAAATTCCTTGAGATGCGCCGTGGTTTCGATGACAGCCTGAATCTCTTCCTTGGTCATGGCAGCCTTGCGCGCCGCAAGAAGCTGTTCCGTGCGTGCCTCGCGTTCCTTTGCCATCGTCGTGCTGGGACGCAGCGTTAAAAGAAGCTGATGCGGATTGTCAATCAGACAGCGGCGAATCAAATCCTCGAAGAAGCCGTTGTCCAGTCCTTCTCTCATCTTTTTCAGGGATTCCTCGTAGAAGAGTGCCCTCGCCGGATCTGCTCCGTAAAGCCACTGCCCCATGACCGCGATATTATATACGAGTCCTTTCGGGATACGTCCGGAGTCCTCCTCGCGTACCTTGAACTCGATATAATTCAGCGAAGCTTCGAGCAGTGTGCGGTCAAGACCGCCGTCCGCAAGCTCTTTGAGCTTCGTCTGCAATATTTCATAGAAACGCTCCGCGTCCTTTTCCTCCGCGTTTGTTACCTCTACAGAGAGGATTGACTGGCGAAGCTGCGTCTCAAAGGATGCCGAAACATCCTTACCGATGCCTGCCGCAATAAATGCCTGGCGGAGAGGAGCTGCATCAGTCTCGAAAAGCGCGTGTGTGAGCACGGAAAGACCTGATTTCGTCAGATAGTCCTCCGCATCGCATATAACAGCATTCCAGTTGAGGAAGGTCTTTTCCTTCGTGTCCTCTTCCGCTCCGATAGGATATTCCTTTACGAGACGTTTGATACCGGCAAACGGTTTCTGCTTCGGGATCTCCGAGTCCACCTCAATACGCTGGAAATGGGAAAGATATTCCTCATCGAGGTATTTGAGCTTTTCCTCGATATCCATATCGCCGTAGAAGAAAATATAGCTGTTGGACGGGTGATAGTATTTTTTATGGAACGCAATGAATTTTTCCTGTGTAAGATCAGGAATCTTTTCCGGGTTTCCGCCGGATTCAAAAGCATACGGCGTATCCGGCATGAGCCCTTTGAATATCTCCGTATCCAAAAGGTCCTCCGGAGACGAGGTCGCACCCTTCATCTCATTGAACACGACGCCGCTGTAACGCAGCGGTTCTTCAGGGCTTTCGATTTCGTAATGCCAGCCCTCCTGCATGAGAACCTCCTTCTTCTCGTACATAGAAGGATAGAACACCGCATCAAGATATACATCCATGAGATTCTGGAAGTCCTTATCGTTGCGGCTTGCAACAGGATACATTGTCTTGTCGGGGTATGTCATGGCGTTGAGGAACGTATTGAGCGAGCCTTTTACGAGCTCAACAAACGGCTCCTTCAGCGGATATTTGCGGGAACCGCAAAGCGTAGAATGCTCAACAATGTGCGGCACGCCGGTATCGTCCTTCGGCGGTGTGCGGAAGGAAATAGAAAACACCTTGTTATCGTCATCATTTTCTACATAAAAAAGGCGCGCTCCGCTCTTTTCATGGAAAAACTCATATCCTTTTGATGAAATCTCAGGGATTTCCGTTTCCTTAACAAAACGGAAACCATATATTACTTCATTTAACTTCACTAAATACATCTCCTTATCCATTCAATGCTTAATATTATACCATACCTGGACGCTCACCCGAAAGATAACGCGGCATTTTTTGAGAAATACTCTCAAGACCGCATTTCGCTTCTTTTCATAAAGCATGGTATAATGAATTGATAGATTTATGACTATTAACCTTTGAGGAGGGTATTTATATGAAACTCAAAAAGATTTTATGCGCAGGTGCTGTTGTTCTCACCCTTACCGCGCCGGTATACGCCAAAGGCGACTCCTCCGTCACAGAGGGTATAACGAATCTCAGCGACTGGAACATCAGCATGTACCCCACTAAAGATGAATCCCCGGAGCAGCTTGAGGTAAACCGCTGGACAGAGCTCGTCAAAACGAAGGAAGCCGACTACGAGTACGAGGAGCTTTCCATCGACCACATCGAAAAGCACAATGAACTCCTCAAGGTAAACCTCAAGGTCTTTCCGAAGAACGGAGTTCTTCTCGCGCAGAAAAACCAGCAATACCTCGACAAGCTTGACCATGACCGTTATTCCCATTCCGAGGTGCTTTATGTATTCAATGTAAAAGAACGTACCTATGCCACAATTCATACAAAGGACATCAGCTACGGTGTTGTGCTTCTCGGTGAAACGGACACTCCCCTGGATAAAGCCGTATTCAAACCGATTGAAAAGGGCTCTCCTGAGGATACCGCATTCACGGTAACAAAGAAGCTGTACGAGCAGATGAATCCGGTCATCTGGTAATGAAACACGCAAATACATGGACAGAAAAGGCACGGGAATTCTTTATAGTTCTCGTGCCGATTTTTGTGACGCAGCTTGCCCTCGTTGCAACGGGCTTCTGTGATACGGTCATGGCAGGTCACTTTTCCAGCGAAGACCTTGCAGGTGTTGCCGTAGGCGCAAATTTATATTTTCCGGTCTTCACGACATGTATATCCGTTTTGTCAGGTCTCACAC
>NZ_CDXDFU010000094.1:0-7395 GCF_978017985.1 Schwartzia sp. (in: firmicutes)
AAAGGAAGCAGAGCTTGTCCGGATCGATCAGGTTCCGGCGGCGTCCCATTTCGAGACGAAGAGCGCCGAGTGCCTGCGCGACGGCCAGCGGTTTGTCCGCAACAATCAACAAAAGATCGCCTGTCTTCGCGCCGCACTTCTCCTTGATTTTCTCGAAGACCTCGTCAGAATAGAATTTCTTGAACGGGGACTTGACGCCCTCCGTCGAATACTGGATCCACGCCATCCCCTTCGCGCCATAGCCCTGCACATACTCGACAAGGCCGTCGAGCTCGCGGCGCGGGATGTCGGCGTAGTCGTCGACCTTGATGGCCTTGACCTGACCGCCCGCTTCGAGGACGGACGAGAAGACCTTGAAGGTCGAGCCTTTGACCTCTTCGGAAATGTCGAGAAGCTCCATACCGAAACGCAAATCCGGCTTGTCCGAGCCGAAGCGCTCCATCGCGTCGTCCCACGTCATCCGCAGGAACGGCGTTTCGAGCTTCGTACCGAGCGCCTTCTCAAAGAGCTCCGCCATCATGCCTTCCATCATCGTCAAGATCGTCTCTTGGTCGGTGAAGGACATTTCAATATCAAGCTGCGTGAATTCCGGCTGGCGGTCGGCGCGCAAATCCTCGTCGCGGAAGCAACGAACGATCTGGAAATACTTCTCGAAGCCCGCCACCATCAAAATCTGCTTGTAAATCTGCGGCGCCTGCGGCAGCGCGTAGAAATTGCCGGGGTTCTGACGGCTCGGCACGAGGAAATCGCGGGCGCCCTCCGGCGTGCTCTTGCAGAGCATCGGCGTCTCGATTTCAAGGAAGCCGTTGCGGTCAAAGTAGTCACGCATGATTTTTGCTACGCGGTGACGCAGCATAATGTTCTTCTGCATCTCCGGGCGGCGCAGATCAAGATAACGGTACTTGAGACGTACCTTCTCATCTACATCAATACCGTCCTGAATGTAGAACGGCGGAGTCTTTGCCTTGTTCAGAATACGAAGCTCTGTGCAGACAATCTCGATATCGCCTGTCTCCATCTTCGGATTTACCGTCTCCTCGGAACGTGCGCGAACCTTGCCGCGTACACCGATAACGAACTCCGAACGGAGCGACTCTGCTTTATGGAATGTTCCGTCGTTCATAGCAGCCTCATCATAGACTACCTGTACATAACCGGAACGGTCACGCAAATCAACGAAAATCAGTCCGCCGTGGTCGCGTCGGCGGGATACCCATCCGCAGACGATAACCTCCTGTCCTACTTCCGTTTTGCGAATGTCACCGCAATGATGCGTGCGTTTCATCCCCTCTAATGTTTCCATTAACCTTTCACCTCATCAGTTAACTTTTTAATGATTTCTTCCATAGATATCTCTGTCTGTGCACTTGTCTTCATATCACGGAGCACAACAACATTTTTGGCGATTTCATCATCGCCGATAATAACAGTATAATGAGCCATTGCCTTATCAGCCTGCTTCATCTGCGCCTTCATGCTGCGGCCCGCGTAATCCATAGCCGCCGTGAGTCCTGCGTCGCGCAGCTCAACAAGCAGCTTGAATCCGATGGACTGTGCCTTCTCACCAAGCGCAACAATGAACGCGTCTGCCTTATGAGGCTCAGCATGGAACAGCTTCTGCTGCTCAAGAGCAAGCATAACACGCTCAAGACCAACCGCAAAGCCAACCGCAGGAGTCGGATTTCCGCCAATCTCCTCAATAAGACCGTCGTAGCGTCCGCCGCCGGCGACAGCACTCTGCGCGCCCAGCGGAGCATATTTTATCTCAAAAGCGGTCTTCGTATAGTAATCAAGGCCCCGTACAAGGCGCGGGTCGCATGTAAAGGAAATTCCCGCCGCCGTCAGATACTCCTTGACCTTCTCGAAATGCTCGTTGCACTCGTCGCAAAGGCAGTCCGTAATCTCCGGAGCACCTACCGACAAACGCTGGCATTCCTCACTCTTGCAGTCCAGAATACGCATAGGATTGCGGTCATAACGGGAACGGCATACCTCACAGAGTCCGTCCAGCTTATCCTTGAAGAACTCCTGCAGCTTCTGACGGTATACAGGGCGGCACTTCGGGTCGCCTACCGAATTGATGCTGAGCTCCAAATCCTTCAGGCCCAGCGACTGCAAAAAGCGGACTGCGAGGATAATAATCTCAGCGTCAACAGCCGGGCTCTGTTCCCCCAGCGCCTCAACTCCGAACTGATGAAACTCGCGATAACGTCCCTTCTGCGGCCGGTCATAGCGGAACATCGAGCCGATATAAAACAGCTTCGTCAGAGAGCCGTCTGCATAAAGCTTATTCTGAAGATACGAGCGCACAGCCGCAGCCGTGTTCTCCGGACGCAGCGTAATGCTGCGGTCACCGCGGTCCGTGAAGGTATACATTTCCTTCTCGACAACATCAGTGGTATCACCGATACCGCGCTGGAAAAGCTCCGTATGCTCAAAAATCGGTGTGCGGATTTCCTGAAAACCGAATTTGCCGCAGAGTTCACGGATTTTTTTCTCTACATAAAGCCAAGCGTCAACTTCACCCGGCAGAATATCCTTCGTTCCGCGCGGGCCCTGTGTAAGAAGCGCCAAGATTACTCCTCCTCATCGCCATACGCCTCTTTCAGAAGCATATCGCGTTTTTCTATGTATGTATCCACGCGGTCAAGATAAACCGCAAGGTCTTTCGCATTAAAGGAAGTCTTCAGACGGAGTGTCTTCGGATTGACGATTTTTGACGTCGCCGCTCCGCCAATACCCAAAATAGTCTGATGCTCTTCCATAATCTGTATATTATAAAGGCTCTCCGCCCCGGCAACACAACAGCCGATATTTTCCATCTGACCGCTCTGATAACCCTGTCGGTAAAGATAATACGGACGGCGCCCCGACGCCTCCACAGACGAAAGCGCGATATTAAACATCTTTCGCACAGTTTCATCATCAGGAAGCTCAGTCTCATCAAGCTGCATCTTCAAAAGCGAACCCCTCTTGAGAGCCAGCGCGTGAAGAGTAACATCCTCCGGCTCAAGAGCCAGCACCTTATCAATGGTGTCCTGCATATCCTCCGGGCCTTCTCCCGGAAGACCCACAATAAGGTCCATATTTATTGAAGGAATTCCTGCTTCGCGGAGGTCTCTGTACATCTTCAGAATATCCTCCGGCGTATGCTGACGTCCTATACGCTTTAACGTACGGAGCTGCATAGTCTGAGGATTTACGCTCACGCGGCCCACATTGTATTTCACCATGCAGGCAATCTTCGCAGGAGACATACTGTCAGGTCGTCCTGCTTCTACAGTAAATTCCTTGATTCCATCATGATAAAATGCAGAAACAACCCTCTGCATCATATCCTCAAAATACGCATCGGGCAGGCTCGTAGGAGTACCCCCGCCGATGTAAATATTCTGCACGGTAAACCCATAGGTATCTATGGCACGCCTTACTGCATCAAGGTCACGCTGAAAGACCTCCATAAACCTGTCCAGCTCTTTATCAGCAGGCAGCACGTTCGCAGGGAACGAACAGTACAGGCACCGTGACAGACAAAACGGAATGCCGACATATATGCTGACAGTACGCGGTGTTGTCTGTGCGAGAAAAGGCCTCTGGTAATACGCAAGGTCTGTTATAAGCTCAGCCTTCTCGCGGCTTGCCTCAAAATCCGTCATCAAACGGCAGATAACAGCCTCGCGGTCCATCCCCTTCTCAATGTAGCGGTGAACAATCTTCGTCGGACGCACACCGTGCAAAATCCCCCACGGCGCAGGCGGCAGCTCCACAAGCTCATGCAGAAGATGATAAAAATTCATCTTTACAAGCCTATGTACCTCAGCGCGGGGAGCCTCATCAGGACTTCCCTCCGTCGTACACTCCGCATGCATTGTCTTTCCGTCGTTTCCTACAATAGAAAGCTCCGTATGGACAACAGCCTTATCTCCATCAGCTATATCATGACGCAGGTCAAAAACATCATAATCAGTATCTCCGTCATCCTCCGCAACCGAAATATGATAGAGCGAAAGGACTTCCTTTGACACCTTTACTATGACCTGCTCATCATGGTTTAACCGAAACTCACGTATTCTCAAGCTCGTTCTGGCACTCCTTGCAATATCCGTAGAATTTCACCTGATGATCCGTAATCTTAAATCCTGACTTCTTCGCCACATCAGCCTCAAGCTCGTCAAGCAGATCATCAAAGAACTCCGTTACCTTTCCGCATTTGATGCAGATAAGGTGATGATGCTGATGCTCATTATTCTTTGTATCGGCAATCTCATATCTGCTGCAGCCGTCGCCAAACTCCATCTTCTGCAAAATACCAATCTGCACCAGAAGCTCAAGCGTGCGGTAGACAGTTGCCAATCCGATATCGGAGGACTTATCCCGCAGTGCACCGTAAACATCCTCTGCACTCAGATGCTCACCCGGATGCTCCAGAAGGATTTCAAGAACAGTACGGCGCTGCATAGTAAGTTTGTATTGTTTTCGCTGAAGGCGTTGTTTCAACATTTCAAGCATTTCTGTATCCCGCATAAAAACCCTCCTTACTAAAGAAACATCAAATATATATTTTACATGACGCAAGACGGTATTGCAACTAAAATTCAATCCCCTTCTGCGCCTTTATTCCCTTCTGAAACGGATGGCGAATCAGCTTCATCTCCGTCACCAGATCCGCCTGCTCAATAATCTCGGGACGGGCATCTCTTCCCGTAAGCACAACATGAAGCTCCTCAGGCTTCTTGCTCAAAAGCTCCAATATATCCTGCTCCGTCAAAAGACCGAACTTCACAGCATAATTAATCTCATCAAGAATAACGAGATCCCAGTTTCCGCTGGTTATCTCAGCCTCAGCATCCTTCAAAGCCTCATGCGCGGCCTTGATATGCTTCTCCATATCCGATTTATCCCGCTGAGTAAAGCCCAGTCCGCACTGACGTACCTCGATATGAGGCTCAGCCTCGCGCAACGCCTCAATAGCCTTGAGCTCTCCGTACTTCCAGCCGCCCTTTATGAACTGCAGAATCAAAACACGGAGCCCCTCGCCCCATGCGCGCACCGCAAGCCCTATGGCCGCCGTAGTCTTCCCTTTTCCTTCCCCTGTATGTACAAGCACAAGACCCTTATGCGAATCCTCCATCGTAACCCTCCCGAAAACATATATAAATCTAAAGAAAAAAATGTTATACTAATAACGTTATTTTTTATTATACATTTTCCGGGTGAATTTATGAAGAAGTTTCTGCTTTTTGCAATTCTCATCGCGAGCTTTACATTTGTCAACGCTTACCTGATTGAAAAGGTAGACGTCCTAAAAGTAAAAGACATAACACCGGAGTTTTCGTTTACCGAAGAAAACGGTCATGTTACTATGCACTGGAACAAGCTTCCATATCCCTGCATCTACAAAATCGACACATACTCAAAAACAACCGGCATGGTAAAGGACGAGCCGGAATACCATCTTTTCAGCACCGAATACACCACAGGCGACCACATACAGGTAGCGGATTCCGCGGTACCCATGTTTTATGAAGTAACCGCCTACGGCCTCTTCTCCGTACTCGGCGGTCCGTATCCTCATGCAGCAAACCCGGACTTCCCGAACCCTGTCATGCCTGTTTCCATCTTTCACTACACAGACGAAAAACCTGCAAGTCTGAAGCCTTTCCTTGTATGGCACTCCGTCCCCGGAGCCGTCATGTACGAAATCGAGCTTCTTTCCGAAGCCCCCAAAATAGAAGGAGGCATCACAGCCTCCCAGAACGGGCACCTCTACAGCACCTCCAAAGTATTTACAAACGGATGGCAGGCTGACCTCTCCCAGTGGAAAAACCGCAAGGAGCTTTACTGGCGTGTCCGTGCCCTCGACCTCCAGCGCCGTCCTATCGGTGAATTCTCAAAGGCTGAGCGCATTGTCATAGACGCCTCTGTTCCCGCGCCTACCGCTCCGCTCATCAATACCTTTGACCAGATGGCGCAGGCAGCGCCGCCCCTTTACCCTGTCTATCAGTGGATTCCTATCCATAACAGCATGCGCTATGAAGTCGAGCTTTTCACAACAAAGCCCGCATCCGTAAGCCCCACCGAGCCTACACCAGAGCGTGAATGGTACAGAATTGCCGACGACTCATTCAGCAGCTACGACGAATATCCGCGTCCGTACGCCGGCACATACTACTGGCGCGTCCGTGCTATAGACAAAAACGGCAAAACTATCGGCACATACTCGGAGCTGGCACCCTTCACCGTCCCCGAACAAAAAGCGCCCATTTACGCGGCAGCATTCGGAGACAGCATCACCCACGGTGGCGGAGCTATATCCTACTCGCCTGCAAACCTCGAATACTCGTACACCACATATCTTGATTTCCCTGCGCTGAACCTCGGTAGAAGCGGCGATACGGCGCACGCGACCATGCTTCGATTTGAAGATGACGTGCTTCCGTTCCACCCGAAAAATCTGCTGATACTCACAGGCTCAAACGATTTGCGTTCTGACCTCAGCGCCCAATCAATAATTGCGGATTTGGATATCATACGCGTAAAATGCGAGGCAAACGGCATCCGTCCGATTTTCCTCACACTCATGCCGATTCATCCGATGAACATCTACACGGCATTCCGTACCCCCAGCGACCCGAACTGGTACGCGAAGATGAAGAAAATCAACGAATTCATCCGCAAACAGGAATACCACATTGACCTCGAGCCGTACTTCTACGACAAGAATCATCTGCAGCTCGAAACCAGCCTGAGCATCGACGGACTCCACCCGGATATCCGCGGCAAAATGCTCATGGCAGAAATCATCAACGCGCATAAAGAAGTTTTGATTCCGCGTTGACTTACAAAAAATGCCTTCGTCCCGGCTTTGCATTTGCAAAACTGAAACGAAGGCGTTACAATATACATACAGAGACAGCCGATGTCCATAGTCGGCTTCCTCGGATAATGGTTATCAGAGAAAAGACCGCCTCGTGGAAAAAGCGCGGTCTTTTTTCGTGTTTAGATTACTTGAACATAATTAACATCGAAATAAGGCTAACTATGAACGTAAGAACTGCAATCAGGATTGAAAGCTTTTCGTATCGCGTCATAGCATCACCTCCTCAAATGA
This sequence comes from Schwartzia sp. (in: firmicutes), assembly GCF_978017985.1. Classification (NCBI taxonomy): domain Bacteria; kingdom Bacillati; phylum Bacillota; class Negativicutes; order Selenomonadales; family Selenomonadaceae; genus Schwartzia; species Schwartzia sp. (in: firmicutes). The sequence goes on from NZ_CDXDFU010000094.1 coordinate 7,112, forward strand.
GGAAGACCGACTCATCGGCTGCGTTTCTTATTTTAGCACAACAGTTCCTTTTTCTCAAACGATATATTGATTTTTCCAGACAAAAACGCCTTCGTCCCGGCTTTGCATTTGCAAAACTGAGGCGAAGGCATTACTATATACATAAAGAGACAGCCGATGTCCACAAGTCGGTTTCCTCAAAACTGATTTAATGAGAAAAGACCGCCTCCGGAAAAAGCGCGGTCTTTTTTCGCGTTTAGATTACTTGCTTAAAAACGAAAAAACGGTGGCTATCAACGTTAGAA
>NZ_CDXDFU010000095.1:0-1778 GCF_978017985.1 Schwartzia sp. (in: firmicutes)
AAGCAGGAAGGCCATCATGGCGAAGTTATCGGCAAGATTTTGGAGAAATACAAGCCTGAGAAAAAAGCGCCTGCAGGAAAGGTCTACATCTGCCCTGTATGCGGCTTTGAGCATGAAGGCGACATCAACGACGAGCCGGACGATTATGTATGTCCTCTGTGCGGCCAGCCAAAAAGTGCTTTTAAAGAAGCAAAATAATAGCATAAAAAATCCCCCAGCCCATGATGTGGGTTGGGGATTTTTCTTTTTGTGCTCAATCCATCTACCTCGAAACGAATTACACTCGGGTTAATCCACTTTGCAATTGTCGGGAGAGGTGTATGTGACATTTGTCACCAATTGTGAATAATAAGCTGTATATCTCTAACAAAAATGCGTACTGTTTTACTATGGAAAACTTTCAGTAATTTTGTTAACATTCCCCATGTGCGCAAATTCAGTTCTGCACAAAGCAGGCAAAGCCGCCTGCAATCCACTGTACAAGGAGAGGTACTATGTTAAAAAAATTATTGGCAGCCACAGTTTTATCGGGTATGATGATGTCCTGCAGCGTCAGCAGCGCAGCTCATATCCATGCGTTTCCTTCGATTGACCGTCCGGAGAAAGACTTAATCCTGATTAAGGAAAACTTCAAAGAAGACATGGAGGATGATAACAGACTTATCCTTGCCGACGGAACCGTAGGATATCTTCTCAACTTCTATGAGCCAGGCGAATCCTACAGTACAAAATATTCGCCGTATGTGTATTTTTATATCCCTGCAAAAGAAGGCACTCCCAGCAGAATCATGCGCCTTGAAAACAAGAGCGACTTATTCAGCCACACCCGCGCCTTCAAAATAAAGGACTACACGGAGAAAGAGGACAAGCAGGTTCCCGGCTTCCTCGAAGTTCTTGATAAATGCTACAACGAGACTATCCAAAAACTGAATAAATAACACACAAAAAGGGCAGCGCCAAAGCTGCCCTTTTTTCGTCTAAAAATCTCTGCCAGTTACAGACTTCCGGCCTTCTTAATTTCTAAATCATTCCTCAGACGGTCTATCGCCGAAATCACCATACGCGGAGAAATTTTGACCGTGCATTCATATTCGCGGTCCGTGCCATTATGAAGCGGACACACCGGGTTGCCCCATTTCACATTCATATCGTTATAACAGCCGTGGCAGACCAGCGGATTTATTATGCGGTACGGAGTATCAAACTCTGACATCGGCAAGCTGTGTCCGCCGATAAGCACCACAGGACACCCCGCCGCATCCGCCAGCCACGAAAGTCCGCTGCCGAGCCCGATAAAAAAGTCTGCATACGCCAAAAGCTCGACACGCTCCGTCAGCGGACGGTTTCCCGTATAATTCTCCGCTCCCTCCGGCATCGACACACTGCGTCCATTGGCATCTTCATTGTACTTATCCCTGTCGAGGCAAAGTACGCGATAACCCAACTTTTTAAGATAATCAATTACGATATCCCAGCCGCCCGGGTTCAGCCACGACTTTGCAACACCCGATGCCTGCACAGCAATGCATACATACAGCTCAGCTATGGCTCGTGGCTTCATGGGCCGAAACAGGACCTTAACCGGATCACGGTGCTGTCCCAGCAAAAACCTTCCTATGTATTTTGCAGGAAGCACTCGGGAGGAATCCGGCAGCAGAAAAGGCTGTGTAAGAAATGTTACCATCACATATTGTGCGTAGGCCTTTTCCTGAATACTGTTCACAATCTGAAGCTCAGGGAAATAGGCGAGTATAATCGGTTCATACGCCGGATTGGCC
>NZ_CDXDFU010000096.1:0-5319 GCF_978017985.1 Schwartzia sp. (in: firmicutes)
AGTTTGTTGACTGTGCTTTAGCTTGTGGCGCCAGGTATATAGTAACGGAGGATAAGCATTTTGATGTCCTTAAAGAAATAGATTTTCCTCCAGTTGATGTCGCTAATTTGGAGGAGTTTGTGGCTAATCTGTTACAAGCAATGGGTTATCGGACAAAGGTTTCTGCTCATGGTGGAGACAATGGCATTGATATTACGGCTTATAAAGATGAACTGCCCCCTAGAATTCTAGTTCAGGTCAAGAGTCAGGACAGCGACATTAAGGAAGCGATAATTCAGTCTTTGAAAGGGGCTATGCGTGAAGGAGACTATGGCTTGTTTGTGACTTTGTCCAACTATACGAAGAATGCCCAAAAGTATCTTGAGAATACGCCTATTATTCGTGGAATCAACGGAACAGAATTGGTTGAACTTATCATGAAGTATTATGATCTACTGGATGATAAGTATAAAAACATGATTCCATTAAAGATGGTTTACATTCCTGTTTCGAAGCAACAGTGATTATAAATACACCCGTATTTCTTTAATAAAAAAGCTGACGCAGGTTTATGCGTCAGCTTTTTGCTGTCTCTTAAAGCAGTTTTTCGATATCTGCGGCGATTGCAGAGGGGACGGTAGTGGGTTCAAAGCGGGCAACTACTTCGCCGTCACGGTTCACGAGGAATTTCGTGAAGTTCCATTTGATGGAATCGCCCTCGAGATAGTGAGGGAAATTTTCCTTGAGCGCGGCTACAAGCTTCTCCGTTATAGGGTGGCTTTCGTCGAAGCCTTCAAAGCCTTTCTGACTGACGAGATATTTAAAGAGTGGCTGTGCTGTTTCGTCGCGGACATCGCCTTTTTCGAAAATCTGGAAGGTGACGCCGTAGTTAAGACGGCAGAACTGCTGAACCTCTTCGTTTGTTCCGGGGTCCTGTTCTGCGAACTGATTGCAGGGGAAGCCAAGGATTTCAAGTCCTTTATCCTTGTATTTCATATACAGATCCTGCAGCTCCTTGAACTGAGGAGTGAAGCCGCATTTGCTGGCGGTGTTCACTATGAGGAGCACCTTGCCTTTGTAGTCGGAGAGGGATTTTTCTTCGCCTTTGCTTGTTTTTACAGTGAAATCATAAATTCCCATATACGTACTCCTTTCTGTCTGTCAAAGTCCGAGCATCGCATCGAGCTTTTCTTTGTCAAAGCTAAGGACATAGTCTTTATCGTTGACTGTAGTGATAGGAACAACAAGGTCTCCGGTCAGCTTGTAGCAGGCCTCCCGGTCCGCTTCGTTTTCTTCGATATTGTGCTCCTCAAAAGCGACGTTCTTGCTTTTGAGGTATTTTTTTACCTTGTCGCACCAGGGACATTGGGTGATTGAATATACTTTTACCATGATGGGTTTCCTCCTTTTAAGCCGTTAATATATTTTTCCGCCAATAAAGCGGCTGTTGTTCCGTCAGAGGCTGCCGTGGTGAGCTGGCGTATTTCTTTTTCGCGAATATCTCCTGCGGCAAAAACACCGGGAATTTTAGTCCTGCAGTCTTCACCGGCAGGAATGCGCCCGCCGCCAATTCCAAGCTCCTCGGCAAACAGTGCCGTGTTCGGTTCAACTCCGATATTCACGAATATACCGTCAACAGAAAGAGTTGAAGTTTCACCTGTGGCTTTGTTAAGGACATCTATGCTTTCCAGTCGTCCGTCACCGTGGAGAGCTTCTATTTCCGTATCAAGAAGAATCTCTGCCTTATCATTCTCTTTAAGCCGCTGTCGGGAGACTTCATCGGCGCGGAGCTGCGAGCGGTGAATGAGATACAGCCTTTTTGCGTATTTTGTCAGGAAGTTTGCTGCATCTACTGCGGCGTTTCCGCCGCCTACTACGGCGATTGTTTTATCCTGATACATGTGTCCGTCGCAAAGCTCGCAGTAATGCACACCTTTATTTTCGTATTTGCCTGATTCTGCCAGCGGCAGCCTGCGGCGTGTCATTCCCGTTGCGATAATAACCACATCAGCTTCGTAGATGTTTTCATCTGTTTCAATGATTTTTGGCGTTGCATTAAGCCTGACCTTTTGTATCGGGTCAAATTCGTCGATAACCGCACCGAAGCTTTCTGCCTGTGCCTGCAGGTTTCCGATAAGCTCACTGCCTGAGACCTTTGTGAAGCCCGGATAGTTTTCGATGCCTGTAGCATTGGCAATCTGTCCGCCGACGATACCGTTTTCAAGGACAAGCACGGAAAAATTCATCCGCCCCGCGTATAGGGCTGCGGTTAATCCTGCCATACCTGCACCTAAGATGACGACGTTTTTGTGCGTGTGTGGTTTATCCATAAGCGCTCCTTTCTGCAGATTAAAATATATTATTGTTGTTTTTAAAAATACTCTTTTACAATTTTAATTATATATGTTGAGTATGTCATATATCAACGAAAATATAGAAAGTTTATTTATATTTAATAAAAGTGCCGGCAGATAAAATATACTTGTATTGAACAGTAATAACGATAACAATAAATTTTATTTTCATATGGCAGAGAAAATCAGTATTCTGGCATTTTAATGAAAAAAGTATATACAAACTTGACAATACCAGCCGCATAGGGTGACAATACAGACAATGAAGGCAGACCTCTTATGAAGGGATATAATGCAATGGAAAACGAAAACAAAGCTCCGAGACTTTTCGGAGAAAAATGTGACGATTATCTGTCGGTACTCACGCAGATTGATATACCACTTGCGATTTATCAGTTTGTGGACAATAAAGTAGTAACGATTTTCGTATCGGACGCGATTCTGGAGTATATGGGACATGGTATCAAGAATCGTGAGGATATGATTGATTTTTATAACGAGGATATGTATCGGTATGTGCACCCGGATGACCGCGACCGTATCATAAAGGCGGCGCGGGATTTTGCCATGGGCAGAAGCAGTGTGTACGATGTGACCTATAGGGAACAGATGCCTGTACGTAAGGGCTGGTCTGTTATTCACGCCCGTGGCTATCATCATACTATGACGGACGGGACTCGCTACGCCATCGTGTATTACGATGACGTGACTACGGCGAATGAGATGGATCGGGCGCAGGAGGATCTCATGAACCGTACTTTCTTTGAAAGTCTTGCCCGATACGATGAAGCAGTTGTGATTTTTGATGTTGAAACCCATGAGCTTTTTTATGCAAACGAGCGCATGAGGAAGATAATCGCGCCTCCTCCCGGCTATGGCAACGGTGTTTCTATAGAGGAATATCTGGGAATTGATGCGTTTCCTTATTCAGCTGCTGAGATGATTGAACGGGGCAAGTTCACCCTGATGCTGCCGGATGAAAACAAGGCCGTGATTTTTCATGCATCAAGGACGGAATGGCAGGGGCGTGAAGCATGTGTGCTGATGCTTGCAGACCGTGAGGACAGACAGTTGATAGACGAGCTGACGGCGCTGCCGTCTCTGAATTATCTCAGGGTTCACGGAGAGAAGGAGCTTTGTTCTTTGATGCCGGGCCCGAAAAAATTCAGTGTGCTTTTTTTCGATATATGTGATTTTAAGGAGTACAACTATCTTTTTGGCTATGATGCAGGAGACACGCTTTTGAGACAGTGCGCTGATGTTATCCGTGAGCATTTCAAAGGTGAGTTTGTCTGCCGTTTTTATGATGACCATTTTGTGGTGCTGAGCACGAAGGACAACCTTGAGGATGAGGTGGCATCGGTGTGCCGGGATATCCTCGGTTCGGATTTCGGTCCGACGATACAGCTCAAGGTCGGTATTTATGAGATGAAGGACCGTGATGAGGGAATCATTGCCGCCTGCGAAAAGGCGCAGCTTGCACGCAAATGGATACAGTTTGATTCGTCAAAATTCTGCTGTTTTTATGAGCCTGCCATGCAGGAGATGGATACGCTGCAGCATTATGTGGCATCCCATGTTGATGAGGCTATTGATAACGGTTGGATTGAGGTCTATTATCAGCCTGTTGCCTGCACGCTTTCCAAACGCGTATACAGTTTTGAAGCTCTTGCGAGATGGAATGATCCAGAGTATGGGCTCCTGCACCCGGGCGTTTTTATAGGCGCCCTTGAGTCATCACATCAAATCCACAAGCTGGATTCATACATGATTCTCCATGTGTGCAGGGAAATGCGTGAAGCAATGGATGAGGGTAAAACCGTAGTGCCGGTTTCTTTCAATCTTTCAAGGCTCGATTTTGTTTCATGTGATATTTTTCAAATCATTGAGGATGCGGTGAAGGCAGAAAACATCGACCGCTCGATGCTTCACATAGAGATAACGGAGAGTCTTTTTGCGGCTAATACTTATATCAAGGAGCAGGTGGTCAGATTCCATCAGGCAGGCTATGAGGTCTGGATGGATGATTTCGGAAGCGGATATTCGTCTCTTAACGTGCTTAAGGATTATGATTTTGACGCGCTGAAGATAGATATGGTTTTTCTGTCGAAATTCGACCAGAGGTCCAAGGATATTATACGTGCTATTGTCAGTATGGCGAAGGAGATAGGTATTCATACGCTGGCTGAGGGCGTAGAGACACAGGAACAGATGGATTTCCTGCGGGATATCGGATGCCAGTTCGTGCAGGGGTATTTAATAGGACGGCCTCAGCCTATTCGGGAGACGATAGCGTTGCTCAATGAACGGCAGATGCCGCTTATGAACGCAGAGGAGAGGGTGTTCTGCCGCGCGCTGGGGACAGTGGATTTTCAGACAGACCGGTCTATGGCGCTTATCTTGTTCGACGGGACGACTCAGACCTTTCTGTTCGCAAACGATGCGTTTAAGCAGTCTCTTGCGGAGATAGGGGTGGTGTCTCTCCGAGAGGCGGAGGCTATGATGAATGATCAACATACTCCTGCGGGAAGAATGTATCACAGCTTTGCCGTTCGTACGGCTGCCAGCGGAGCGCAGGAGGAGTTTACTTATGCAGTAGACGGGAAATATATGCAATTCACCTCAAAGGCGATATCCCGTCTGGATGAAAAGTATATGATTATTGTTTCGCTGGAAACGATGACCGTTCATGCGGATACGAAAAAAATAGCGCGGTTCAACCGTTATCTTATGGCGATGGCTATGAGCTACGATGAGGTCAGCCTTATTCATTTTGACGAGGATTATGTGGAGCGGATAATCAGCAACGGAGCCTTCTGCGAGGGAGAGTCTGACCGTCACAATAATCTGTTGGAAAGCCGCAACCTTTACGCAAGCATGTTTATCCACCCTGATGACTTGGAGGCTTACCTTGCTTTTTCTGAGCCGAGTACTCTAATAAGCCGCATTGAAGAGGCAGAAGCAGGGTATCTCTCCGAGGAGTTCC